>NZ_DJSX01000034.1:0-258972 GCF_002439135.1 Pseudomonas sp. UBA6323
CGACAGCGGCAGCCCCTTGTTGTAGGAGAAGTATCCCACCACCAGCGCAGTGGTCAGGTAGATCGCCCAGGGGTGAAAGCCCCAGTGATACAGGGTCGCACCCATGGCCGCGTGTGCGGCCTCCGGGGTGTTGGCGGCGACATTCAGCGGTGTTTTCCACCAGGCGGTGTATTGCGCAACCGGCTCGGCCACGCCCCAGTACAGCAGGCCGACGCCCATGCCGGCAGCGAACATCATGGAGAACCACGACAGGGTGCTGAACTCGGGCTTGGCCTCACGACCACCGAGGCGCACCTTGCCCAGCGGCGAAAACGCCAGCCCGGCGCAGAACAGCACCGACAAGTTGCCCATGATGATGATGAACCAGTCGAAATTCTGCAGGATCCAGCCCTTGATGCCTTCGAGTGTCTCGCCGAAGACCGCCGGATTGCTCAACGCCAGGAGAACCAGCAGCAGGATGATGGAGAAGGAAGCGGGGAATATGACGCGATGAAAATTCAACCCGAGCACTCGGATATTGAACTCTCGACCGACTACGTCTTGCACAACCATAGGCTTCATGCACGCACCTCGATTTTGTTCTTGTAATGGTTTCTCCGCATGCGCACCAAATCTTGCAGATGCAAATAACAGCTCGGTAGACACCGCGGGTGATCAATAGTCGATCAGGCCAGATTTCACCGACAAACCATTTAATCTGCGCGACTTATGACTTTTAATCATTAATTCAGGCAGCCCTTTCCCGCATTTCATAAAGCGCTGAAAGCCCTGTCTCACGGGCGCTGACGAGCCGCCGGCAGGCACCTGCCGACTCGTTTCACCGACTGGGATTGGGGGTCCGTGCGCTTATCAGCACATGCCTGTCAAAGCCTCTGCCCAGGTACCTGCTCGGCGCTGTCCTCGATGCTGACCGCCGGCTCGATGACCACAGCCAGGGTCGTGCAGGCCAGACCGTTGGGTGTGGCCTGGTGTTGTAGTGGTGCATCGTCCTGCAGGTGTTCGCCGGTCACACGGCCCTGGCCCACGGCGACTGCCAGTACAGCGGCACTGACGGCGAAAAACACATACAGACTGGAGGCGCCGAAATGCCCCATCAGCGCACCGGCCAGCAACGGGCCGATACAGGCGCCCACACCGAAGGTGGCGAGCAATAGCCCAGCCAGTGAAACCCGCAGTCGCGGCTCCATGTTGTCGTTGGCCAGTGCCACGCCCAGCGGGTACAGGCAGAACTGCAGGAAACCGATGCAGGCGCTGAACACCAGCAGCACGCCGAACGACAGCTCCTCATAGAACGCCAGCGGTAGACAGGTCAGGATCAGCAACGCCGCAACGCCGCGAATCAGGCTGGCGCGTGGTAGGCGGTCCGACAGCCAGCCGAGCGGCAGTTGGGCGAGCAGCCCGGCAGCGATCGCCAGGGCCATGAACTGACCCACCTCGGCCGTGCCCAGGCCCTGCCGACTGGCATAGATCGACGACAGCCCATAGAAGCCGCCATTGATCATCCCCGATATGAGCACGGTCATCAGCGATTGCGGCACACGCCGCAGGAACAGGCGTAAGTCCACCGGTTCCGAACTCGGTATGCTGGGATGGCTACTGCGGGTCAGCACCACCGGCACCTGGCTCAGCGCGAAGGCGATAGCCACGCCGAGCAGCGCATGCAGGCCGAGGTCCCCATCGATGCTCAGCGCCAGTTGGCCAAGCATCATGCCGACATAGGCGGCGACCATGTAAATGCCCAGCACCTTGCCGCGCTGGTCGCTCTGCGCGCAGTCGTTGAGCCAGCTCTCCACCACCATCAGCTGACACATCATGGCCATCCCGACCAGCAGGCGCAGCAACAGCCAGAGCGGCAGTGCCTCGCTGAAGGCATGGGTCAGCACCGCCGCGCAGATGATCCCGGAGCAGGCCACATAGGTGCGGATATGACCGACACGGCCGATCAGCACCTGGCCAACCTTGCCGCCGAACACCATACCCAGGGCATTGGCCGCCATCAGCGCACCGCCCCAGAACTCGGCGGCGCCGCCAGCAGTAAGGCGCAGTGCCAGGTAGGTCATCAGCAGGGTCGAGCCGAGCTGCATCAGCAGGCTGGCCAGATAGAGTGCAGCGAACGCCTGGGTCAGTCCGAGCAATTGCTCACCCCTTTTCTAGTGACAACCACCACGCCTGAGCCGGGCGCACAGCAAAGCGGGACCATCGACAACGCTCCCCTGACCAGCAGGCGGGTAAGAAACTACCTGCTAGGCCAGACCGTGCCGTTGTTTCCAGTCACCCGGATGGACCACGTAACCGAATAGCGCATGGCCGCCGTAGACCAGCTCGGTGCCCTCGGGAATCCACAGCAGCTGACCCGGCTGAACGCGATAAAGCTCGCCATTGGCCTGCAGCTCGAAGCAGCCCTCGATGACGAAAATCACCTCATCGTAGAGCAGGGTCCAGGCTTCCTCGGCGCCTTCCCAGCGGGCGAAACCGATGCCGATGTTCGGCGAGATCTCGTTGCTGATCGCCCGCGCCACGAAGGCGGCGCCGGGCGGCCCGCCACGCGGGACGAACTCCAGATCATGGTGGTCGACCAGAAGCACCGGGCCTTTGCCGGAAACGACCTGGCTCATAGCTCGCTCCGACTGTTCCAGGCCGCCAGGCGAATGCGCGAGCGCACGCCCAGGCCGAGGAAAGGCTCGGGCGGGTTGAGCGACGGCATGCCGGTGACTGCGCGGATATCGCGCAACTGCGCCGAATCGCTGCCGACCGCCAGATCCGCCAGCAGCGTGCCGGAAATGGTGCCCCATGCCGCGCCGACGCCGTTGTCGCAGGCCGAGGCGAACACCCCTGGCTCAAGTTCACCGAAGAAGTTGGTGAAGTTGCGCGAGATCGCATAAACCCCACCCCAGGAGTGGCTGAACGGCACATCGGCCAACTGCGGAAAGCGCGCCAGGAAGGCCTTGCGATGGTCGGCACGTACCGATTCGCGCATCGCGGCGCTGGTGCTCTTGCCGTACCTGGGCACGTGCTTGTAGGTGTTGCGGATGATCAGGCGGCGATCCTGAGTCATGCGTACCGTGGTGCCAGCATGATCGGCCGGGGTCAGCCCCCAGTCGAGCTGACCGCCATAGGCCGCCAGCTCGCCATCGTTCAGCGGACGCGTCCAGCTGGCGAAGGTCATCACTGGCAGCAGGCGGTTACGCAGGTAACCGAACTCCTGGGTGAAAATACTGGTGCCGAGCAGCAACTTCTCGGTGCGAATCGAACCTTGGCTGGCCTGCAGCAACCAGCCGCCCCGCCCGTCACGCTGCAGGCGGGTAATAGGCGACTCTTCCAACAGCTCGACGTTGTTCGGCAGTGAGCGCGCCAGACCGGCGACCAACGCCGCCGGCTGCATCAGGTAACAACCCGGGGTGAAAATCGCGCGGCTGTAATAGGCATTGCCCAGCACCTGGGCCAGCTCATCACGTTCGACCAGGCGGAAGGGCTCGCCAAGGTGCTTCAGCAGTTGCTCGAAGTGTTCCAGATACGCAAGGCCACGCGGGCCCACAGCGCCCTGATACTTGCCGGCATGGGACCACTGGCAGTCGATCCCGTGACGCTCGATCAGCCCCTGCAACTGCGTGATAGCAGTGCGGTTGAGCGACAGCAGACGCTGCTTGTGGGCCGGATCGGGATGTTCCAGGGCGAACTTGTGCGGCAGGTCGATGACGAAGCCGGAGTTGCGCCCGGAAGCGCCCTGGCCGACACGCTGGGCGTCGACCAGGATGATGCGTTTGTCCGGCAGCAGCTCGCCGAGACGTCGTGCAGCGGCCAGGCCGGCGAAACCGGCGCCGATCACTGTGTAGTCGGCATGTTGCTCGCCTTGCAGGCGCTTGCACGCGGGTTGTTGCGGCAGCGCGGCGTACCAGCCGCAGCTGCTGTCATCATGGGGCAGATTGATTTGCTTGCTCATGCGCGTGCCCTCAGGCCACTGATCGTCGTGCGTTCTGGCAGCTTTGCAGCCAGCTGTTGCGCTGGGTCTGCGCCTGTCGTCCGAGCAGGACGAAGCCGCACGCCAGCCCCTGGGCATCGTAGAACCCCGCGCTAAGGCCATCAGCGCTCGCTGTGCAGCGCCACTCTCCGGCGGTGCCAGGTGCCGGCGCCAGCAGGCACAGCGGCGCGGCTGGGGTTTTCACCGTCACCGGCATCAGCGGATAGCTAACCGCCGTCGGCTGGCCGAGCAGGGTCTTGCTCAGCGCGGCGATGCCCTGGTTGATCGGCGCCAGATAAGGCAGCAGTTGTCCCTCGACTTCGATGCAGTCACCCAAGGCATAAATGCCCGGTTGCGAACTCTGCAGTTGAGCATCGACCTGAATCCCGCGTCCCACGGCCAGCCCGGCACCTTTGGCCAGGCCCAGATTGGGTTGCAGGCCAACGGCCGAGAGCAGCAGATCGGCCTCCAGGCTATCGCCATTGGCCAGCGTCAGGCGATAGCCCTGCTCCAGCGCGTCGACACGGCGCACGGTGTTCTGCAGGTGCCAGCTGACGCCCAACTCGGCCAGTGCGTTCTGCAGGTGTTGCCCGGCCTCGGCCGGCAGCAGGCGCTCCATCGGCCACTTACCGAGGCCGATGACGCTGACCTGAAAACCATTGGCCGCCAGGTCGTTGGCAAACTCGCAACCGATCAGGCCATCGCCGAGAATCGCCACACGCCGCACGCCGATCAGGCGCTCGCGGAAGCTGCGGTAGTCATGCAGGTTGTTGACACTGATCAGCGCGTCGCCGGGCCCTTCGATGGGCAGGCGGATCGGCGCAGCGCCGCTGGCCAACACCAGTTGGCCGTACTCCATCTCACCGATATTGGTGTGCAGGCGCCGCGCCGTGGTATCGATGTGCTCGACCGTGCAGTGCGGGTAGACGCGAATCTTCAGGCGCTTCTCGATGGCCAGCGCCGACTCACTGGCCAACGCGTCGGCGCTCTTGCCCTGAGCCAGGCCGATGGACAGCGCCGGCTTGGAGTAGAGGTGGCCGGAGTCCTGCGTCAGCACACGGATTTCCACCTCGGCATCAGCGCGGCGCAGGGCCTGGGCTAGGCCATAACCGGCATAGCCGCTGCCGATGATGACGATTGGCTGACGCACCTCGGCCGCCACGGCCTGCAATGGTTGCGGCGGTACCGGCAGCGGCGTGCTGAGCGGCGCCGCCGCGCCGGCGACTACCGGACTGATGTCGAGCATCTCGAAATCGTCCTTGCCGACTTTGCACTCCGGGCACTTCCAGTCCGCCGGCACGTCTTCCCAACGGGTGCCGGCGACGATACCGTCGTCCGGCCAGCCCAGGGCCTCGTCATAGATGAGGCCGCAGACCACACACAACCAGGTCTTGAACATGTCGCTCACTCCCCCGCCACGCGAATGGCTACGTTCTTGGTGCGCACGTAGCTGTACAGGGCTTCCTGGCCCTTCTCACGACCGA
The DNA here is from genome assembly GCF_002439135.1 of Pseudomonas sp. UBA6323. NCBI lineage: Bacteria > Pseudomonadati > Pseudomonadota > Gammaproteobacteria > Pseudomonadales > Pseudomonadaceae > Pseudomonas > Pseudomonas sp. UBA6323. The sequence goes on from NZ_DJSX01000034.1 coordinate 5,443, forward strand.
AGCCAGACAGGCCAACACCGCCGAACGGCGTTTCGATGCCACCGGCATACCATTCGTTGACGAATACCTGGCCAGCGCGCAGGCGCCGCACGCAGCGCATGGCGCGGCTGATGTCTTGGGTGAAGACGCCGGCGACCAGGCCGAAATCGGTGCCATTGGCGATCTCGATGGCCTGCTCTTCGCTGTCGAAGGGGATGATCGCCAGCACTGGGCCGAACACCTCTTCCTGGGCGATGCACATGTCCGCGCGCACATCGCGGAACACCGTCGGACGCATGAAGTGCCCGGCCAGCTCGCTGTGAGCCTCGCCACCGGTGGCCACTACCGCGCCCTCATCGACTGCGCGCCGACACAGGGTTTCGATGCTGGCCAGTTGTCCTGCGCTGACCACCGGGGTGAGGTCCGGGTTGTCCTGGCCGAGACCGACGCTGAGCCCTTCGGCCAGCTCGACCACCGCATGGACGATGTCCTCGTAGATCTCGCGCTGCACCAGCAGACGCGACATGGCCGAGCAGACCTGCCCGGCATTGAAGAAGATGCCGCTCTTGACGCTCGCCAGAAGCTGCTTACGGTCAACGTCGGCGAAGGCGATGGCGGCCGACTTGCCGCCCAACTCCATGACGCTGGGAATGGCGTTGGCCGCGGCATCACGGAGAATCGATTGGCCGGTCGGCACCGAGCCGGTGAAGACGATCTGGTCGACCTTGGCGCTGCTCACCAGATGCGCCCCGACCTCGCGACCGCGGCCACAGATCAGGTTGATCGCGCCTTGCGGCAATCCGGCCTTAACGATGGCGCGCACCAGCACGCACATGCCCAGCGGCGACAGCTCCGGCGACTTGATCACCACCGCGTTACCGGCCGCCAGCGCCGGCGCCAGGGAGCGGGCGCAGATGGACACCGGGAAATTCCACGGCACGATCTGCGCCGACACGCCCATGGGGTCGTAGACGGTGAAGTCCATGTAGCCCTCGCCCAGCGGAATCGAGGTGCCCTCGATCTTGTCCGCCATGCCGGCGTAGTACTCGAAGTAGCGCGCGGCCTCGATGAATTCGTCGCGGGCATCGTTGATGCTCTTGCCATTCTCCTGGCACAGCACCCAGGCGCCCTCGTCTGCCACCGCGCGGATTTCCTCGGCGATACGTAGCAACCAACCGACCCGTTGCGCCGGACGGGCACGGGTCAGTTCACCGCTGTCGGCGCAGCGACGCGCCGCCTGCAGCGCGCGCTCGGCATCCTCAACGGTGGCCTGGGCGATGGTCGCCAGCGGCTCGGCGGTACCGGGGTTGTTCACGCTCAGGCGCTGGACGCTGTCGACCCAGGCACCGTCGATGTAGTTGAGCCAGTGAGAAGCAATCGGATACATGACGACCTCCTCAGGCGTTCTGCGCGATGGCCAGCAACTTACGCGCGGCCCACTGGTGGAAGTAGTGTGTCGGCACATCCATCTCCGGGGAGAACGCGCCGCCGCCGTAGCCCGGCGAATGACGGCCCTTCTGCATGCCTTCGACCGAGGCGATGTCTTCGGCGAACACCACCTTCCATGACTCCAGAATGGCGTTGCGGCAGGCGGCGTACTCGTCGCCCAGCGCCTCGTCGCCGACATAGAACAGGCGCAGGTGCTCCAGGGTGCGCCCCGGCGCGACCGGCTCCAGCTGCATGGCGAAGGCGTGGTCGGCCTGGATGCCCAGCAGCACGTTGGGGAAGAAGGCCACGTATTCGGCGTTACGCAGACGATCCTGCGGCCAGCTGGGGAACTGCGGCATGTGCGTGCCGGCGACATCGGAGAGGTTGTAGGCGTAGCTGCCCTGGCCGGCGAACTGACCGTCGAAGAGGATGTTGTAGTGATCTTCGAGGCGCGAGTAGGTGTTCAGGCTCGGGTGCACCCACGGCAGGTGGTACGCCTCGCAGTAGTTCTCCACGGCCAGCTTCCAGTTGCAGGCGATGTCCAGGGTGGTGGAATCCATGTTGGCGCGGCGGCGCAACAACCCCATGCCATCCTCACCAAGGAACTGGCTCCAACGCGCGGTCAGCGGCGCCAGCATTTCTTCCAGTGGCTGCGCGTCGCCGGACAGATTGATGAACACCATGTCCATCCAAATGGCGCTACGGATGGCCTTGAGGCCGTGTTTCTCGCAGGCGAAACGCTCGTCCTTGTGCTTGTCGATGCCGCCGACGTGCGGCGTGCCCTTGAGGCCGCCGTTGAGGTCGTAGGTCCAGGAGTGGTAGGGGCAGCGAATCACACCCTGCACGGTGCCGGCCTCTTCCACCAACTTCATGCCACGGTGGCTGCAGACGTTGTGGAAGACCTGCACCAGGCCTTCACGGTTGCGCATCAGCAGCAGCGGCAGGCCCATGAAGTCGACCGGCTTGACCGAGCCATTCTGGGTCAGGTCGCTGGCGAAACCGACACAGGCCCAGGTCTTGCCCATGATCTGATCGCGCTCGAGCTCGAACAACTTCTGATCGGTGTAGAACTCGTTGGACAGGCCAGTGGCTTGGTGGATCGGAGCGAGTACGGTTTCCAGCTGGTGCACTGGGATTTGCTGAGTAGTGGATTGAGTCATTGTTGTTATCCCCTGCAAGGCACGGTGGTGGTGATCTCGGCAAGCGTTTGAACGCTGCTCGTTGGTCACCAGTGTCGAAAAGCAGGGGATTGTTCGACAAACGATTTTTTGCGCTGATATTTATGATAAAAAATCATAAATATTGGGAAGGTTGAGTTGAATAAACCCAGTAAATCCAAGGGGCTGATGTATGTCGTTAACTCATCGGCTCATGACGAGAAATGGTTTGTCCGGCGTTGCCGCCGGTGCCATCTTGCCGCCACTGCGCAACGTTCTGCAGGCACTTGCCAACCCGGCAAGAGCTGCCTGCTGCGCAGCGGTTCTACGCCAACAGCCACGAAACCGCCCTTCTCACTGATCGCCCACGCTGCGGGCAACGTAACGAGCTGCCTCAGGCCAAAAATCTGCGGCAGCCTCGTTTCAACTCGCCTGAACCTCATCACTGGGCGCGTTGGCAACCTGCTCCATCAATCAGCTGCGAAAGCGTTGCACGCTCTGCCGACTGCTGCGGCCCAATGGTTCGAGCAGGCAGAACTGCGCATCGGTGTGCAGCGTGACATCGATGGGCCTCACCAGTGCACCGGTCTGCAGATGGTTGTCCACCAGGTTCGACCAGGCCAGCGCGATGCCCTGCCCGCTTAGCGCCGACTGGATGAGCATCGAATAGCTGTTTATGTTGATCCGGTGCCGTGGCTCGCATGCCTTGTAGCCCAGACGCTGGAACCATTCCGGCCAGCTGATCCAGTCGCGCTGCGGGTCTTCCAGCCACAGCCAGGTGCCGGTAGCCAACTGCCTCGGCTCGCAGAAATCCGGGTGCTTGGCCAGATAGCCCGGGCTGCATACGGGGAAGACCTCTTCGGCGAACAGCGGCGTCGCCTGCATGTTCTTCGGTGACGTGCGGCAGTAGTACAACGCCAGATCGCAATCCAGGCGGGAGAAATCCTTGACGTGGTCGTAGGCGATGATGCGCAGGTCCACTTCTTCGTTGTCACGCTGAAACTCGGCGACCCGCGGCAGCAACCAGAGCGATGCCATGGCAGTGCTGGTCACCACCGTGACCTGCTGCGCACCGCGCCAGTGGCGGATCTCACCGGTGGCATGGGCCAGCTGCAGCAAGGCTTCACGCACCGTGTCGTAGTAGTGGCTGCCGGTGGGGCTGAGGTTGATCTCGCGGGTGGTGCGTTCGAACAGGGTTTTGCCGAGATAGTCCTCGAGCAGACGGACCTGTCGGCTGATCGCACCCTGGGTGACGTTCAATTCCTTAGCCGCGAGGGTGAAACTCAGGTTTCGCGCGGCCGACTCGAACGCCACCAGGCTGTTGAGCGGAGGCAGAGGTTGAATCTTCATGCAGGCAATTCACGCTGGTGTTGTTGTTATTTGACCGCTGTCTGGAGCGCGGCTCGTCCTACAGCATGCAGCTTGTAGCCACAAATCGATACGCTTCGCAGGTGAAAAGTCACAACTGCCTAAGATCGGCAGGGGTCTGCGAGTGATTCTAGTAGAACGACGTCAGCTCAGACTCTCACTTGCCCGCGCGCCCGCGAAAACAGATGGCAACGCGCCATCCCTAGGCCGACGAAGCCGAACCGTTCGGGGTCGCTGCGGCGCCTCGGCTATCGGAACGGGTGGAAAACAAGGAAAACGGAGGTGAGCCAGAAGCCCTCTGCCTGGACTTCGATGCTTGCATCCAAGCGACAAGCGGCCCTTCACAGACGCCTGCTGCGTAGGTGCGGCAAATGCTGCATCGCGGCGCCACGCGAGACAGCCAGGCAACCTTCGGGCTGGGAGCTGAAGGTCGCCTGCTCAGGTTACTCGCGCCGGGTATTGACGTATTGCTGCCAGGGGCTAGTCAGTATCCTGGGCTGCGGAAAGGCCATCGATGATTTGTTCGGTCAGAGCGACGAGACCGTTCACCGGGTCGCCAGCCGAATCATCGAGCATCAGCAGCCTCGCGCCGGCGTCCTTTACCGCTGCAGCCACAGTCTCGTCGACAGCCCGATCACTCAACACCAGGCGCACGTCATTGTCCTCGATCACTGACTTGAATGCGTCGACCGCAGGGTCGGCCGACAACTCGATCACATCGAGGTTGAGACCGGTGGTCAGGTACTCGAAGCCCGGCGACAGGCTGGCCACGCTGAGGTTATCCAGCTCGGCCAGACGGCTTTCACTGGTAGCGCTCAGCGTCAACAGACGCTGCTTGATATCCGCCAGGTTGCTCGCTATCTGCGCCGCATCGTCGGGGCTCAGGCGCGCCAGGTCCGCGGCCATCACGTCGGCCATGCGGCCGAGGTTGTTGATGCTCAGCCAGGGCTGCTGTGCTAGCACATCACCACCTTCCGAGCGCAGTGCGATGCCGGGTAAGGCGCCGTCCACGGGACGCGCGGCGTCCACTTCGACGATACGGATGTTGCTGCGCCGCGCCATGGGATACAGCGGATCGTCCGGCCACAGCGAACGCATTGCGATCACTGCATCGGCTGAGCTCGCCGCCTTTTCCAGCGCGCCAGCGCCGCGCCCGCTGAAATAGGAGATCTGGCGGCTCGCCGGCAACTTGGCTGGGGTGGCGCGGACGACCTGAACCTTGGTGCCCTGTAGCAGCGCCGAGCCGAGGCCATGGGTCACCGGCAGGCTGGTCAGCACGCGCATCGCGTCGGCCAGCGCCAGTGGGGCAAGGAGCATGCTGCCGACAACAACGGCGAGGTTGAGCAGTTTCTTCTTCATCCGAGGTTCCCTTTGAGGCCGGGCAGCAGGCCACGGGCAATGGCGGCGCCAGCGAAGACGATGCCGGCCATGATGATGATGGAGGCACCGGACGGCACCGGCAGCTCCAGGGCGATGGGCAGGAAGATACCGACCAGCGTACAGAAGGTGGCGATCACCACCGACAGCCAGAAGAAGCCCTTCAGCGACTGGCTGAGCAGGCGCGCGGCGGCTGCCGGGATGACCAGCAACGCGCCGACCAGGATGGCGCCGATGACCTTGACCGCCGCCACGGTGACCAGCGCCACCAGCATGACGAACAGGTAATCCAAAGGCTTCACCGCCACCCCGCGTACAGCGGCCAACTGCGGGTTGAAGCTGGTCAGCATGAGGCGGTTGTACAGCGGCACGGTCAGGGCCATGACCAGCAGCGAGACCATCGACAGCACGCCAAGGTCCTGAGCGTTGACTGTGAGCACCGAGCCGAACAGCACGTTCTCCAGAATATGGATATTGATGCGCCCTGCCAGCACCAGCAGCAGGCTGGCGCCAATCGCCAGCGATACCGAGAGGAACACGCCGATCAGCGTATCCGGCGACAGGCCGGTGCGATTGCGCAAGTAGTTGAGCAGCAGGCCGAACAGCAGACAGTAGCCGAACAGGCTGCCGTAGGGGCCGGTGTAGGGCTCACCGAGCAGAATGCCGATGGCGACGCCGGTCAGCGCCGCGTGACCAACGGCCTCGGAGAAGAAGGCGAAACGCTTGACCACCACCAGCGTGCCCAGGCCACCGAGCACCGGGCCGATCAGCAGCCCGGCGAACAGCGCATTGATGACGAAACCATAGGCCAGTGCCTCAGGCAGATAGCCGGCGCCGGCCCATCCCTGGATCAGCAGGCGCAACTGTTCAAAGAAGGCGCTCATGCCACACCCTCCCCGCCAACCTGGGGATGGCTGGAGAACAACTGCAACAGGCGCTCCGGGTTCAGCGCCCGTTGCGGCACGTCATCGAACAGCACACGGCGGTTCAGGCCCGTGACGCGATCGGCCAGGCGCCCGACCGCACCCAGATCATGCTCGACCCAAAGCACGGTCACGCCAGCCTGGCGCCAGTCCTTCAACAATGTCTCGAAGACCCGCATGCCCGACTCGTCCAGAGCAGCCATGGGCTCGTCGAGGATCAACAACTGTGCAGCCGGCACCAACCCCTGAGCCAGAAGAACGCGTTGGCGCTCCCCTCCGGACAGCGCACCCATGCGCCGCTTGCGCTTGTCGAGCATGCCGACACGCGCCAGGGCGTCGTCGATAGCCGGGGCATGACGCCTCGACAGGCCGAGAAAAGCCGGACGAACCTGGCACATGGCGGCCATGAAATCGTCCACCGTCATCGGCAGGCCGCGGTCGAACTCCAGCGCCTGCGGTACATAACCGATGGCGCCGGGGGCATCCGGCCAGTCCAGTGTCAGCTCGCCACGGTGCGGCATTTGCCCGAGCAGGGTTTTGATCAGCGAGCTCTTGCCACCGCCATTGGGGCCGACCAGAGCATGCACGCTACCGGCGCGAACCTGAAAGGCGACCCGGTCGAGGATGCGGGTTCGGCCAAGTTCCAGGCTGACATCTTTGAAGTCGATGGTGGGTCCGGTGACTGCCTTGGCGGGCAGGGCTTCAACCGCGGTCATGCGCCATTCTCTTGAATGGCACGCACGACGGTGTCGAGGTTGCGGGTCATTTCTTCTTCGTATTTGCCCGCGCTGTACTCGCCGTAGGAGATATGTGTAAGGGGATAGAGGTGCACGCCGGACTCACGTTGAATGGTCTCGACGTAGGTCGAGGGGAAGTCCATCTCCGAGAAAATCACCTGCACATCCAGCTCCCTGAGCTGGTCGATGGTCTTCTTCAACTGACTGGGGCTGGGTTCGATGCCATGCGCCGGCTCGACCACGGCGGTCACCTCCAGGCCGAATTCGCGCAACAGATAGTCGTAAGCCCCGTGGATGGTAGCGACACGCAGCTCGGCACCCTTTTCCTGGCTGAGGCGCCCGAGTGCCTCGGCGCGCAGCGCGCGCAGGCGCTTGCCATAGGCGCGGGCATTCTGGCGGTAAGCCTTGGCGTTATCCGGGTCGAGCTTGCCCAACTCTCTGGCGATGGTGTTGATCTGTGCGATGGACGCACTGATGGAGAGGAAGGTATGCGGGTTGACCACCTTGCCCGCGCCACGCGCCGCCTGGCCGGTGGCCGCCAGCAGCGGTACGCCGGCATTGGCCTCGATCAACGGCAGATTGGGCTTCTCGCTGGCCGCGATCATGCGCTCGGCGAAGTCGTCATGGCCCACGCCGTTGAGCACCACCACATCCAGGCTGCCGATGCGCTTGATGTCTTCGGCACGCGGTTCATAGGCATGTGGGTTGAAGCCGGCGGGAATCATCGGCACCACCTCGGCCTTGTCGCCGACGATGTTGCTGACGTAGCTGTAGTAAGGGTGCAGGGTAATGCCGATGCGTAAACGCTGGCCATCGGCAGCGCTGGCCAGTGCCGGCAACAGTGCGGCACTCAGGCAAACGAGGAAAGCCGCCAGCATGCGGCGGTGCAGGGTGAAACGAGCGTGAGTCGACATGGGTAAATCCGGAAATCAGTGGCGGTGTTGGCGGGTAACGCCGGCGTCGAATTCGCTGAACACCTGGCGCCAGCCAGCAGCGCTCAGCGCCTGTTCATGCAGATCATGCGGGGCGTCGTCCAGAGGCGAGCGATTGAGCCAGACGCTGGCATCCTCGCCGTCGAGGCGCAGCAGGAACGAACCCGCCGTGTCCTCGGCGTTGCTGCGACCGAAATAGGCGGCGTGGGTATCGCTATGCAGCAGTTGCCAGGCGTGGGCGCCGCGGTTGACGGCGCTGGCATCGCTGATGAACGGAGGGAATCCCTCCTCGGCCAGTTGCTCTGGCGTGGGCAGGTGCTGCTCATCCTCCTGATACAGGCGGATCTCGTCGAGGGCGACCAGCAGGTCGGTGTGAATCCCCTGCTCGGCGGCGCGCAGGTCACGCCGCGCATCGAACTGGTCGGAGGTCACGGCGACGCTTTGCTGCGGCTGCGCCCGCGACATGACGATCAACCCGGCCAACAGCACGATGGCCAGCGCCAGCAGGCACACATGCAGCGTTTCATGCCCTGCGCCGGCGGGGCGTATCACCTGGACACTCATGGCGCCTCGATGTCCATATGGTCGATCTCCACCACATGGCCGGGACCGGCGTCGAACAGGACATAGAATTCACCCTCGGGGCGCTTGAAGCTCAGGCTGGAGTCGCCGTCGAGCTTGCCGGCAACGAGAATTTCCTCGTCGTAGCTGATCACGTCCAGCGTCACGCCTGGGGCACCACTGCCGTCGGAGAAACCGCCAACGCAGACGATCTCCTCATCACCCTGCGGTTCGCACTGGCAGACCGGGTTGTGCGCCAGGGCCAACGAGCAGAACACGCTGGTCGTTGCCAGCAGCAGCGAACGGTAGAGATTTTTCATGGTTTGCCTCCTCGTTGATTCAGCCAGGCCTGAGTGGCAGGCGATGCCTGCGCCAGCGGTATGGATGCCTGATGCAGGGAACCGTCCCAGCCTTCCATGGTGATCCACAGTTCGGCATCGGCCCTGGTCCGCGGCGGGATGGGTAGGCTGGCGCCCATACGATACGGGCTGCCGAAGAAGATCGCGCCGGCTGCACGCAGGCTGCGGGGCTTGCCGATACGCAGGTAGGTGGCCTTGACCTGATCGATGCACGTCGCGCACAACGCGGCATTGAAACTCTTCATGTAACCAGCCGGCCCTTCGAGCCTCGGACCTTCTTCGCGCAGTTCGGCCAGGCGCAGGCTCCACGGGCCGACCTGCACCTCGCCGATCTCACGCTCGCCCAGGCCACTCTCGCCTCGGAACAGGGAAACGTCTTTGAAATACTTGGGCATGAACGCCAGCGGGATGATCACCAGCAGGATATTCACGTGGAAACGCCACTTGTGCCACAGGTGACCCAGGGGGGTGGATGGCATTGCTGCAGCCTTGCTCATGACTGGCCCTCCGAGGCTTCGCCGATAACAATGGGCGCCGTGCGCTGACGTTCGGCGCGCGGTTTGCGCTTGGCCAGCGCGGCGGTAGCCTGGACGGTACGCTTGCTCCAGATCAACAGGCCGCTGAGCACCATCATGCTCAGCAACAGCCCGAACACGAACCACACCAGCTTGAGCCAGAGACCGCCGAAATCACCGGTGTGCAAAGGACGCATCGACTCGGTGACGAACTCCAGGGCTGAACGGTCCGACAGCAGGCGGGTCTGGTCGACGTTGCCGGTGTAGGGATTGACCGCAGCCGACTGGAACATCAATGGATACCAGCCACGGCCACCGACGAAGATATGGCTGTAGGCGTTGCCCGGCAGGCTGACGAAACTCGCCTCCAGGCCGGGAATGCGCTGTGCAGCAGTATCGACGGCACGATCGATATCGATGCGCGACACGCTGCCGCCAGGCTCGACCACTGGCACTTCTTCACGCGCAACCACCGGCGGTATGCCTTCGGTGGAAATGGAAATGTGGTTATCGAACAACAGCGCCTGAATCAGAAACCATACGCCGGTGATGGAGATGACGGCGATGAACCAGATCGACCAGATGCCGGACAGGCGATGAAAATCCCCCCAGAAGATGCGTGCGCCCTGGTTGAAACGCAGCGTTGGCTTGAAGAAACCCTTCCAGAATTTCTTGTAGACCACCAGCCCGGTCACCAGGGACGCCAGCATCGGCAGGCCCATCAGCGACACCAGATACCAGCCCCAACTAAAACCATTGGTAAAGGGCACCAGCCACCAGCCATGCAGGGCACGGGTGAACTGGCGGAAGTCGAACTGCGGGCTGATGCCCTGGATAGCTCCCGTATAGGGATTGACGTAGAGCGTAGGTGACGTGCCATCCGGATAGCTGACCCGCGCAGTGAGGGCAAAGTGATCCTCCTGCGGGCGACTGATCGACTGCACGAAAAGTTGCGGCTCGGCACGGCTGATGGCCTGCAGCACCTGGCCGTAGCTCAGACGTTCGGCATCATCCGCAGGCTTACTGGCGCGTACATCCGGGTTGGCCAGCCAGACGATCTCCTGACTGACCGTGGCCAGGGTGCCAGTGACGCAAATGATCAGCAGGAAAAACCAGACCGGCAACGCCAGCCAGCTATGGACAAGAAACCAGATTCTGGAACGGGACTTCTTTGACATCGGTAAACCAAGAGTGAAGCCATGCTGTTGATGGCAGGTTTCATGAAGGGAAACGCGTATTTATAACTGTATGACGAATGAGATGGGAAAAACCTGCAGGTGCAGATGAAAAAAATTTCTATTCCTATCTTACCCATGTCGATTGGTAGCTCCTTCGCCACAATGAACGGCACGAGATCTTTCTTGATAGAATTATTGCCCATTCGCTCACTCGTACAGCCCACCCGCCTCGTCGCACCAGGCGCACGCGCGAATTCCAGCTTTCAACAGCACTTAGTCGAAGATGCCTCAAGAATCGAACCTGAACCCCGCCACGCGCCCTGCCCTGTCCCGCCGCTTCTCCGTGGCGCCAATGATGGACTGGACTGACCGTCACTGCCGGTACTTTCTCCGTCAACTGTCGCGCCACGCCCTGCTCTACACCGAGATGGTCACCACCGGTGCGCTGATCCACGGTGATCGCGAGCGCTTCCTGCGTTACAGCGAATGCGAGCATCCAATCGCGTTGCAGCTGGGCGGCAGCAACCCGCAGGATCTGGCCACCTGCGCGAAGATGGCCGAAGCACACGGCTATGACGAGGTGAACCTGAACGTCGGCTGCCCCAGCGACCGGGTGCAGAACAACATGATCGGCGCCTGCCTCATGTGTCACCCGGCGCTGGTGGCCGACTGCGTGAAGGCCATGCAGGACGCCGTGAGCATCCCCGTGACGGTCAAGCACCGCATCGGCATCAACGGCCGTGACAGCTATGCCGAGCTTTGTGATTTCGTCGGTCAGGTGCGCGACGCCGGTTGCCGCAGCTTTACCGTGCATGCTCGCATCGCCATCCTCGAAGGCCTGTCGCCGAAGGAGAACCGCGAGATTCCGCCGCTACGCTACGACGTGGCCGCGCAGCTCAAGCAGGATTTCCCGGATCTGGAGATCATTCTCAACGGTGGCATCAAGACCCTGGAGGAATGCGAGCAACACCTGCAGACCTTCGATGGCGTGATGCTCGGCCGCGAGGCTTATCACAATCCCTATCTACTGGCGCAGGTGGATAGCCGCCTGTTCGGCACCGCAGACGCCGGCATTAGCCGCATGGATGCCCTGCTCGCGCTGAAACCCTACGTCGAGCAGCACCTGCGCGAGGGCGGCACGCTGCATCACGTCAGCCGTCACGTACTCGGCCTGGCTCAGGGCTTCCCAGGTGCGCGACGCTTCCGCCAGTTGCTGTCGGTAGACATTCACAAGGTGAAAGATCCGCTAGGGCTGCTCGACCAGGCGGCCGAACTGCTACGCGGGCATTAAGCCCGCGCGCTCAGGCGATAGCGACTGCGCCCGGTGGCCTGCACCAGGCCGTTTTCTTCCATGCGGCGCAGCACCTGGCGCACGCTGACCAGCGACAGCGGCTCGCCGGCCTCGCTCAGTTGTCGGTGCAGTTCACGCGCCGATACGCCCTGCTCGTCATTGGCGCTGCACAGCGCCTCCACCACCTTGAGCCGCGGCATGCTGAAACGCAGCCCGACGGCCTGCAACCACTCACGGCACTGACGTGCATCCGGCCCTGCAGAAACTGAACGAGAAGGCAGGCTTTGGGTCGACATATTCGGGCTCCTTGACGGCTCGTCTAAAGTCGGACTCCACCGACTCCGGCGCATTTCGATGCGCCGTCATAGATAAAGACGAACGAGCCGACAAAAACCTCAGCTCTGAAAAGGTAAATTTTGTCAGTGACCCGACCGTTGAGCGCCTTCGGCACCTCGGGTAAGGTCATGCCACCTGCAACGACAAGGCCTCGTCATGACCTCCAAGCTGGAACAACTCAAGCAGTTCACCACCGTGGTTGCCGACACCGGCGACCTCGACGCCATCGCCCGCCTGCAACCGGTGGATGCCACTACCAACCCCTCGCTGCTGCTCAAGGCCGCCGCCCTGCCCCGCTACGCCGACCTGCTGCGCCAGGCGATCGATGCTGGCAAGGGAGATCAGGGCCTGGCCTGCGATCATTTCGGGGTAGCCGTCGGCCAGGAGATTCTCAAGGTCATTCCCGGGCGCATCTCCACCGAAGTCGATGCTCGCCTTTCGTTCGACACCGATGCCACCTTGCTCCGTGCCGAACGCCTGATCGGCCTTTATGAGCGAGCCGGCATCGGCCGCGACCGCGTACTGATCAAGATCGCCGCTACCTGGGAAGGCATCCGCGCCGCCGAGCAACTGGAAAAAGCCGGCGTGCAGACCAACCTCACCCTGCTGTTCGCCTTCGCCCAGGCGCAGGCCTGCGCCGATGCCGGCGTGTTCCTCATCTCGCCTTTTGTTGGCCGCATCTACGACTGGTACAAGAAGGCCGAGGGCCGTGACTTCGCGGGCAGCGAAGATCCGGGCGTGCAGTCGGTCTCGCGCATCTATGACTATTACAAGGCCAACGGCTACGACACCGTGGTGATGGGGGCGAGCTTCCGCAACCTCGGCCAGATCGAGGCGCTGGCCGGCTGCGACCGCCTGACCATCAGCCCCGAACTGCTGCAGAAACTGGCCGAAGACGACGGCCAGCTGAATCGGCAGTTGCAGCCCGGCGCCGCCGGTGAGCCTCGCCAAAGCCTCAACGAAGGCACCTTCCGCTGGGCCTTGAACGAAGACGCCATGGCCACCGAGAAACTGGCCGAGGGCATCCGCCTGTTCGCCCGCGATCAGGAAAAGCTCGAAGCACTGCTGGCCGCCAAGGCCTGAACGAAAAGGGGCGTCAGCCAAGCTGACGCCCCCTTTCAATTCTACAAAGCCTGATCGAGAACTCAGTGCCGTTCGAGCGCACTGACCAGGTCGTGAAACGCCTCACGGTTGGAGTCGTTGAGTCCCATCAAAATGCGGTGCGCTTCCAGCACCTTGGCCTTGACCACTTCTTCGGACTGATCCTGCGACGGCAGGTCGTCCAGGCATTCCGGGCATGGAATCGGCCGATCGACGATATTGAACACCTGATCGAAGCCCATGGACTCCAGCAGGCGGGTAATGTCGTCGTGAGTGGTGACAACGGTCGGCAACAGACCAACCTTCTGCCGCGACAAAATGGACAATTTCGCCAGTAAACCAAGCGTAGTACTGTCGATACTGCGCGTTTCGGTCAGGTCGATGACGATGGCCGAAAAATTCAACGCGGTAAAAATCTTTTCAATCGTGGCATCCAGTGCTGAACACAGGGTCAGACGGACTTCACCGACGAACTTCAGGACGAATGTTCCATCCTGCTCGGCAAATTGGATGCGACCGGGGCTTATCCCAGGGTTCATGCAAGGTTCCTGCTCAACACCAGCAAGGCGATATCATCCGGCATCTCGCCCAGATTGGCCAGACCGAGAACTTGACGCAAACCGCTTAGCGTACCGCCAGCCTGGCTAACCAATTGTGGCAACGCCAATTCCTTCTCTTTCAAGGTATCACCCGGTAACAGATCGAGAATGCCGTCCGAAAGCAGGGTCAGGCTGAACGACTCAGGCAGCTCCATCACCAGATCGCCGTATTCGGCTTCGGCGAACAGGCCAACCGGCAGGCCGCGGCCCTCCAGGTAACGCGCCTGGCCATTCTCGAACAGCACCGGTAGCGGAAGGTGCCCGCCGATACTGTAGGTGAGCATGCCGCTCTGCTCGTCGATCACCCCGCCGAGCATGGTCACATGCTTGCCCAGCTTGCAGTTGATCAGGCCGCGGTTGATGTGACCGAGAACATCGGAAGGCTTGAATTCAGGCAGCGTGCCGCCGCGACGCCACTCATAAAGCAGGCGCGTGGTCATGAACTTGAGCAGCACGGTGACGAATGCCGAGGAGGCGCCGTGACCGGAAACATCGGCCAGGTAGAAGGCGATGCGCCGCTCATCGATACGGAAGTAATCGACGAAGTCGCCAGACAGGTACAGCGACGGAATGATCTGGTGCGCGAAATTCAGGCCTTCAGCCTGCCACGGCGTCACCGGCAGCATGTTCATCTGCACCTGGCGGCCAGCGTTCTGGTCTTCCTGCAGCAGATGCAGGCTGGCCTGAAGCTCACGATTGGCCGCTTCGAGTTTTTCGCGGTAACGCTGGTTCTCGACGCGCAGCCGTGCGCGATCCAGCGCGCGGCGCACCGAATGCTCCAGCACGGCGAGATCTTCGAGGGGTTTGATCAGGTAGTCGGCAGCGCCGAGACGCAGGGCTTCGACGGCGTCGTTCATCACGCCGGCCCCGGAAACCACGATCACCGGGACTTCAACGCCGAGCGCATTGATACGCCGGATCAGTTCAAGACCGTCGACCTGCGGCATGCGCAGGTCGCAGATCATCAGGTCGGGGCCTTCCTGTTGGAACATCTCCAGCCCCTGCAAACCGTTGTTGGCCTGCAGCACCTTGAAGCCGCTGTCCTCGAGGTAGGCCGCGAGGCTTGCACGCACGACATCGTCGTCGTCGATGATCAGCAAAGTGGCACTGGTTTTGTGCATGGGGTATCCAGGCAAACTGCGCCAGGGCAATTTTGGTCACTGCCCGTAGCGCGGCGCCGCATCAATGGCGTCAGGGGCGATTTCAAGGGGCAGACGGTACTCCCATCTGCCGGCCGATTCAAGCCGGGACCGGTCGTCGTTCGGCGGCTTTACAGGTCAAATCGACGAGAGTTATAAGGGCCGCGGGAGAGTTCATAAGAAGAGGCAGGATCCATGAGTCAGAATGATCGAGCGTACAGCGAGAAGCGCGACTACATCCGCATGCGACTGGAAGCAGCAGTCGTCCTCCATCACGCTGGCCGGGAATTTCCTGCACTGTGCCTGGATCTCTCCAGTACCGGTATGCAAATCGAGGCCGAAGTGACCTTGAGCATGGGTGACAAGGTCAAGGTTCACATTCCCTCCGAGCATAGCGAGTTGGCCGGTCTCGATGCCCAGGCCGAGGTGGTCCGGGTAAGCGATTTGGGCGACGGTCGGCAGGCGCTGGGCCTGGCGATCATCTCCATGAGCTGAAATCTGCATTTACGAAAAAGGCGGCCTCGAGGGCCGCCTTTTTCGTATCTACGGAGTGCTGCTTACGCAGCGATGAGCTCATCAGATGCTTAGAAATCGTCTTCGACCTGCCCATCCTTGATCTTGTACTCGCGGCTCTGCAGGTAGGCGTTGCGGATGAAGATGTACTTGTCGCCGCTGATCAGGCGCTCGGCCTGCAGCAAATTGGCCCGGGTGTCGATGACCTGGACGCCACGGGTGACGTTACGGGTCGGCACGTGATCCATGTACGGATACGGGGTCAGCAAGCTGTCCGGTACACGCCCGGCAGCATCGCGCACGGTGCTCGGGCCGAGGAACGGGATCACCAGGTACGGGCCGCTGTCCAGGCCCCAGACGCCGAGGGTCTGACCGAAATCTTCGTTGTTCTTCTGCAGGCCCATGTGCTTGGCCACATCGAAGAAGCCAAGAACACCGAACGTGGTGTTGAAGATCAGGCGACCGGTATCGACACCGGCGTTATGCAGCTTGCCCTGCAGGAGATTGTTGGCCAGGTTGCCGACGTCGCCGATATTGCCGAAGACGTTGTGTACGCCGTCTTCGAGAAACTGCGGCGTGACGGCGCGGTAGCCCTGCGCCACAGGCTTCAGCGCATAGGTATCGAGAGTATCGTTGAAGCGGAAGATGGGCCGGTTGAAACTTTCCCAGGGGTCGTCCTCCGAAGCGGCCTGGCCCATCGCAGGCAGCAGGCTCAGGCCAACCAGGGCCATCAGGCCACCCAGGCGCGCGATCCAGCGAGCAGCGATCACATGCATTGAAATCTCTCCTTGAGGGAAATAAGGTGGCCACCGCCAGCGGCCCGAAGGCCGCGTAGTATAAAGCCTGAAGCCTGTATTGGGCAGCATAGCGAAGAAAAGCGATGACCAATGAAACCTTGCTGCACACCGCACACATCCCCGTACGCTGGGGCGACATGGACAGCTATGGGCACGTCAACAACATCATCTACATGCAGTATCTGGAAGAGGCCCGCGTCGCCTGGTTCGAGCTGGTCGGCGTGGCGATGAGCAATGTGCCATTCGGTCCGGTGGTGCTGCAGACCCAGCACACCTACCTCAAACCCGTGGTGTACCCCGCCACCGTGGTGGTGCAATTGAGGGCAGGTGTGGTAGGCCGCAGCAGCCTGGTTATCGAGCATCGCCTGAGCACCGTCGAGGATCCGCTGACGAGCTACGGCGAGGGTTACTGCAAGCTGGTATGGGTCGATCACGACAGCGGCAAGTCGGTGGCGCTACCCGAGCATGTGCGCGCCCCGTTCGGCGTCATCTGACAGTCATCTTTCGGTCATCCGCAGACGCTAGATTGGCCTAGGCCATTGCCACGGATGATCCCATGCCCTTTTCCTGCACTGCCCTGATCTTTCAACTGTCCGGCTGCCTGGTCGACTTCGGCGCCCGCACGTTGCCTGTCGCACTGCAGCGGCTGCACCCCGAACACGCCGGCGAGCCCGTCTCGGGCACACCTCAACAGGCACTGGAAGCCTGCCTGGGCAAACCGGCAACTGCCGGGCAACTGCAGGCGCTGGAGCAGATCCTTGGCGAAGTCGCAGGCGCGCATGCCGAACTGACACCAGGCGCCGCACAGTTGCTGCAAATCCTGCATGGCTACGGCACGCCGTGCGCCTGGCTCGACGACCTACCAGCCGATGCCAGCCTGCGCCTGGCCCAGGCACTGCCGGCGCCCATCGAGGCGGTGATCAGCCACCAGGCCAGGCCCTGGCCAGCGCCAGACAGCTGCTGGCAGGCGCTGAGCCAATTGGGCGTCGAGCGCCTGGATGGCAGCATCGTCGTCAGCGGCAATCCTCTGCTGCTGCAGGCAGGCCTCAATGCCGGTTGCTGGACCATCGGCTTAGCTGCCTGCGGGCCGCTTTGCGGCTACGCCCCGGCCGACTGGCAAGCGCTCGGTGCAAACGAGCAGGAACGCCTGCGCGCCGAGGCCACGCTGCAACTCTATCGTCTGGGTGTGCACTCGGTGGTCGATCACCTGGGCGAAATCCAGGCCAGCCTCGACGACATCGGCATGCGCCGCAACAAGGGCGAAAAGCCCTGAGCGCTTGACCGGGATCAGGCAAAGCCGGCGGGCTTGGATTAACCTTCAGATACGGCTGAAAACTTCCAGCGACACTGGGAGTCAATGTCTATGCCGATTCGACAAGGAGAGAACTCTATGCCAGCAAACGACCTGCAGCAGCAATTGGAAGCCCTCCAGCAGCACCTGGCCCAGGACACGCCGCTCAGCGAGGAAGAGCGAGCATCGCTTTACCTGCTGACGCAGGAAATCGAAGTACAACTGGCGCGCGAAGCCGCGGCGGCGCCCGACGCCACGCTGGTCGATGGCGTCAATCTGGCTGTGGAACGTTTCGAAGCCAGTCATCCCACCCTCGCCGGCACTTTGCGCAATATCATGCAGAGCCTGGCCAATATGGGTATCTGAACGCCCGGCGGATAGCTTCCGAGAACGCAAACAAAATGCCGCCTAACGGCGCAATGCTGTTCACTTAAGAAACGGTCAAACACGATCAGTCCCCTCGGGTTAGGGAGAGGGGGAACCCGGCGGTTTCGCGGTGTTTTCGGCCCTCTCCCCCAGCCCCTCTCCCATAAATGGGAGAGGGGAGCAAAACGTGTGCGACCTTAAGTGAACAGCATTAGCCTGATTGCGGCATTTTTCTTGGATCACTGCCGCGCCAGGCGAGCATTGTCCGGGGTGATCGCCTCGGTGCTGCGGTAGGGGTTGATATCCAACCCGCCGCGGCGCACATAGCGCGCATAGACGGTGAGTGTCTGCGGCTGCAGCAGTCGCTGCAGATCAAGGAAGATGCGCTCGACGCACTGCTCGTGAAAATCCGCGTGCTGGCGGAAGCTCACTAGGTAGGCCAGCAGGCTGGCGTGGTCCAGCGCGGCACCGCGGTACTCGACCACCAGGCTGCCCCAGTCCGGCTGGCCGGTAACCGGGCAGTTGGACTTGAGCAGATGGCTGTGCAGGCTCTCTTCCACAACCCGACCAGCATCGCAGCGCAGCAGTTCGGGTTGCGGGTGATCGTACTGGCTGACGCTGACTTCCAGCTCATCGATGCACTGCCCCGGCAGCGTCGCCACGCCCTCTGCCGACACCTCGCACAGCGAACGCAGACGCACCGCCACCGGCTTGCCGGCTACAGCGGACAGATCTCGAACCAAGGTGGCCTGCAACTCGTCCCAACTGGCGAAAGCCGACTGGTTCAGCGAGTTGAGGTAAAGCTTGAAGGACTTCGATTCGATGATGTTCGGCGAGTCGGCAGGAATGGCGAACTCACCGATGGCCACAACCGGCTTGCCGGACGGCAGCAGCCAGGACAGCTCGTAGCAGTTCCAATAGTCAACGCCCTGATACGGCAGGTTGGCGCCATCCAGGCCCAGCTCCGCCCATTTGGTGGTACGCGAGATGGGGAACAACAGCTCGGGACTGTACTCGGCGATGTACTGGCTGGACTTGCCCAGCGGGGAATGTTCGGCGGGGTGCTGCATGGCGCGCAATCCAGTGTGGCGAAAAACCGCGCGAGTTTAGCGGGTTGACGGCCCCGCCGCACGCGTAGTGATCTGTGAGCTTGCTCGGTGCGCACGCCGCGCTCTACCGCCAGGCGCCCCCCAAAAGCAGGGTGCGCCGCGCGCACCGCAGCGAATACTGGTTCAAGCCATTCAGGGAATATCCGATGTAGGTCTCCCGGATTGCATCCGGGCTACGCTCCGGGCGAAGCGAGCTTTGCGCGCGGGTCGCCTTACAGCGGGAGGCTTCGCGAGCAGAGCTCGCTCCTACAATGGCAGCCAGAGAACCGTAGGAGCGGCTTTCGGCTCGGGCATCCTGCTTCGCTCTACCTCCTGCATCCCTGCAGTCGTAGCCGCGATAACCCAGAAGCTCGCCGCTAAAGCGCCTCCTACTGGATTCAGACTGCTGCCGGCTCCTCCTCGATCTTGCGCAGCGGTGCCCAACGCCGCAGTAGCAGGTACAGCGTCGGAATCACATAGAGCGTGAAGAAGGTGCCGACCAGCAACCCGCCAACGATCACCAGGCCGATCTGCTGGCGGCTTTCGGCACCGGCGCCGGTGGCAATGGCCAAGGGCAACGAACCCAGCACCATCGCGCCGGTGGTCATCAGGATCGGCCGCAGGCGCTGCACCGAGGCCTCGATCACTGCCTCACGCAGCGCCCTGCCCTCACGCAGCAGATGATTGGCGAATTCGACGATCAGGATGCCGTGCTTGGTGATCAGGCCGATCAGGGTCACCAGGCCGATCTGCGAATAGATGTTCCAGGTGCCGCCGAACAGCTTCAGCGCCAGCAAGGCGCCGGCCATCGATAGGGGCACGCTGAAGAGGATGATCAGCGGATCACTGAAACTCTCGAACTGCGCCGCCAACACCAAGAAAATAAAGGCCAGGGCCAGGGCGAAGATCAGCAGGATGCCCGAGCTGGACTCCTTGAAATCCCGCGAGGTGCCGGTGTAGTCGTACTGCGTCTCCGGCGGGAACACCTCGCGTGCAGCCACCTCCAGATGATTCAAGGCCTCGCCCAGGGTGTAGCCGGTGCCGACATTGGCGCTGATGGTCACCGCGCGCAACTGGTTGAAGTGGTTGAGTTCGCGCGGCGCAACCGTCTCGCGCACTTCGATCAGGTTCGACAATTGCACCATGCCGCCGTCGCGGTCACGCACGTAGACGCGATTCAGATCCTGCGGGTTGCTGCGGTCGATATCCTCCAGTTGCACCAACACGTCGTACTGCTCGCCGTTCTGCTTGAAACGGGTCACTTGGCGGCTGCCGAACAGGCTTTCCAGGCTGCGCCCGATCACCGACACATCGGTGCCAACGGCGGCAGCCTGCTCGCGATTGACGGTGATCTTGAGCTGCGGCGAGTTGAGCTTGAGGTCGCTGTCCAGCCCTTCCAGCCCCGGATAGTCGCGCATGCGCTCCATCAACTGGTCGACGTAGCCCTGCAGCTCGGCATATTCCATGGACGAACGAATGACGAAGTTGATCGGCTGGTTGCGCGCGCTTTGCCCCAGCGGCGGGCGGTTGACCGGGGTGACGCGCATGCCGGCGATATCCTGCAGCTTCGGCAGCAATTCATTGCGGATCTCGAACTGGGTGCGCGTGCGATCGGCCCAATCTTCCAGCTTCATGAAGGAAATGCCCTGGGCCACGGTGGGGAAGCCGGCCACCACCAGATAGCGATTGGTCTCGGGGATGCTGGCATAAGCAGACTCCACCTCGCGGGCATAGCGTACGGTGTAGTCGATGGTGGCGCCATCGGGGCCATTGAACACGCCGAAGATGGTGCCGGTGTCCTCGGTGGGCGCCAGCTCCGAACGCAAGCCTCCGAACAGCCAGGCGCAGAGCACGAAGGCGGCCAGCAACACGCCCAGCACCAGCGGCCGGGCGCGCAGGGCGCGGTCCAAGCTGTGCTTGTAGCTGTAGGTAAGACCGTTGAGGAAGCCTTCGATCAGGTTGTACACGCGACCGTGACGCTGCTCGTGCTGATGCGCTTTGAGCATGACCGCACACATCATCGGCGTCAGCGTCAGGGCAACGAAGCCGGACACCAGCACCGAGCCGGCCAGGGTCCAGGCGAACTCGGTGAACAATTTGCCAGTCGTGCCCTGCATGAAGCCGATCGGGGCGAATACGGCGGCCAGGGTCAGGGTCATGGCGATCACCGCGAAGGCGATTTCGCGGCTGCCCTTGAAGGCGGCCTGCACCGGTTTCATCCCCGCCTCGATATGGCGGTGGATGTTCTCCAGCATGACGATGGCGTCGTCCACCACAAGACCGATGGCCAGCACCATGGCCAGCAACGTCAGGGTATTGATTGTGAAGCCCATCAGCGACATCAGGGCGAAGGCGCCGATCAGCGATACCGGAATGGTCACCAGCGGAATCAGCGTGGCGCGCAGCGAGCGCAGGAAGATGAAGATGATCAGGATGACCAGCGCCACGGCTTCCCAGATGGTGGTGAAGACGTTGTCGATGGACTCGCGAATGAATTGCGAGTTGTCGTTGGCCACGGTCATCTTCATGCCGTCGGGCAGCAGCGCCTTGACCTCGTCCCAGGCCGCCGCGAGGCCGTCGGAGATATCCAGCGGGTTGGCTGTCGCCTGCTTGACCAGGCCGAGGGTCACCGCCGGCAGACCGTTGAAGCGCACCACCGACCGCTCGTCGCGCGGCCCCACTTCGGCACGGCCGACGTCGGACAGACGCAGCAGATAACCTTGCGAATCATCGAGGATCAGCTCGTTGAACTGCTCCGGCGTGCGCAGATCGGTTTCCGACAACACACTGAATTCGCGCTCGCGCGACTCGATGCGACCTGCTGGAATCTCCACGTTCTGTCGGCGCAGGGCATCTTCGACGTCCTGCACGGTGAGGTTGTGCGCGGCGAGCTTCTCCGGGTCGAGCCAGATGCGCATGGAGAAGGTACGTGCACCGCGCACCTGCACTTCCGATACGCCAGGAATGGTCTGCAGGCGATCCTTGATCACCCGCTCCAGCAGGTCGGTGATCTCCATGGCGCTGTGCTGCTGGCTGTGAAAAGCGATCCACACCACCGGCTGGGCGTCGGCCTCGACCTTCTGCACGATGGGCTCGTCCACTTCATCCGGCAACAGGTTACGCACGCGACCCAGGCGATCACGTACGTCGTTGGCCGCCTCGTCGGCGCTGCGGCCGAGACGGAACTGCGCAGTGATCTGGGTGTTTTCCGCACGGCTGATGGAGGTGACGAAGTCCAGCCCCTCGATGCCGGACAGTACGTCCTCCACCGGTTGCGCCACCTGCGACTCCATGATTTCCGGGCTGGCACCGGGATAAGTGACCTGCACCGTGACGATGGGCACGTCGATATTGGGATATTCGCGCACGTTGAGGCGGTCATAGGCCATCAGGCCCAGCAGCACCACGATCAGCGACAGGACGGTGGCGAAGACCGGCCTGCGGATGCAGACGTCGGAGAGCGTCACGGCTGGCGCTCCCCGCTCTTGCTGCGCACGACAAGCCCCTCGCGCACACGCTGCCAGCCGGCGCTGATCACCGTCTCGTCACCCTGCAGACCTTCGCGCACCTCGACCAGGCCATCGAAACGCTTGCCCAACGTGATCTCGCGGCGCTCAACCTTGCCATCGACCAGCAGATTGACCAGCAGCTTGTCACCCTGCGGCATCACCGCCTCCTCAGGGATCACCAGCGCATCGGGACGCTCTTCGAGAATCACCGAAACGCGGACGAACTGGCCTGGACGCAAGCGGCGATCATCGTTGCCAATGTGCGCGCGAATCGCCTGGCTGCGCCCGGCTTCGTCCAGGCGCGGATTGATGGCGAAGATTTCGCCGCGAAAGCGTTCGCCAGGAAAGGTGTCGAGTGTGATCTCCACGGTCTGGCCCAGACGCACCTGGGCTACGGCCTTCTGCGGAATGCGGAAGTCGACCTTGAGCGGGTCGAGCACCTCCAGGTTGACAATGTTCTGTCCGGCGCTGAGGTAGTCGCCGACACTGGCCTGGCGCAGGCCGAGCGTGCCGTCGTAGGGCGCCTTGATCTGGGTCTTGTCGAGTCGCGCCTGAGCCAGGGCCTGGCTGGCACGTGCAGCCTGCAACTGGCTTTGCGCCTCGTCCAGCGCCTGGGCATTGCTGGCGCCACGCTGGAACAGCATCTGCGCCCGCTGGTGATTCTTCTCGGCCAGATCGAGATTGGCCCGGGCCTGGGCGAACTCGGCGCGAGCGATGGCGTCGTCGAGGCTGATCAACAGGTCGCCAGCGGTCACCGCCTGGCCTTCACGAAAGTGCAGGGAGGACAGGCGCCCTTCCACTTCAGGACGAATCATCACCGACTCGTCGGAACGCAGCGAACCGAAGGTGATCAGCTCGTCGCGCACCTCCATCTGCCGCACCGGCACGACCTCGACCATCGGCCCCTCGGCCGCCCCTGCGGGCAATGCGAAAAAGCCCAGCAACAGCCCTGCAAGCGCACGCGACAGCACGGTCATGATCAGCCCCTTCTTCTTGGTAGAGGCGGAGTCTAACCGGCTGCTGCGTCGGCGCCAGCCTTACAAGTTATTTCGCTATGTGTTGGCGTGGGTAGGCACAGGGTGGGCAGTTGCCAAGAGGATTTATCGGTGTTCAGCGGTGTAGACAGTGCCCGACAGAATCGCGGCTAAAGCCGCTCCCACGGAATCGTGAAACCTGTAGGAGCGGCTTCAGCCGCGATGCTGTCGAAGCGCCCCGGATTACATCCGGGCTACGCGGTAGCGAGGCTGGCGGTTGGCTTTTGAGGATCATCGACATCTTATCGCGGCTGAAGCCGCTCCCACGGAATGGCGAAACCTGTAGGAGCGGCTTCAGCCGCGATGCTGTCGAAGCGCCCCGGATTGCATCCGGGCTACGCGATTGAGCGAGGCTGGCGGTTGGCTTTTGACGGTCATCGACATCTTATCGCGGCTGAAGCCGCTCCCACGGAATCGTGAAACCTGTAGGAGCGGCTTCAGCTGCGATGCTGTCGAAGCGCCTCCAGATTACATCCAGGCTACGCGATCAGGCGAAGAAATCCCTCATCGCGGCACGTCACTGGCGCATGCCGCGACCGCTGACCAGCAGGCGAATGCACAGGGTATAGAGCGCGGCGGTCGCCAGCAGCATGAAGCCGATGGCCACGCCGATGCGGATGTCGGACACCCCGAGAATGCCGTAGCGGAAGGCGTTGACCATATGCAGGATGGGGTTGCCCATCGACACCGTCTGCCAGAACGGCGGCAGCAGGGTAATGGAGTAGAACACCCCGCCCAGGTAGGTCAGCGGCGTCAGCACGAAGGTAGGGACGATCGAAATGTCGTCGAAGTTGCGTGCGTAGACCGCGTTGACGAAGCCGCCGAGGGAGAAGATGGTCGCCGTCAGCAATACCACCAGCACGGTCACGCCCAGGTGATGCACCTGCAGATGGGTGAAGAACAGCGACAGGATGGTGACGATCACGCCCACCGCCAGCCCGCGCAGCACCCCACCGACGACGAAGCCGATGAGGATGGTGTGCGGCGATACCGGCGAGACCAGCAGCTCCTCGACGTTGCGCTGGAACTTGCTGCCGAAGAAGCTCGACACCACGTTGCCGTAGCTGTTGGTGATCACCGACATCATGATCAGCCCCGGCACGATGTACTCCATGTAGGTGAAGCCGCCCATGTCGCCAATCTGCCGGCCGATCAGGTTACCGAAGATGACGAAGTAAAGGACCATGGTGATCGTCGGCGGCAGCAGGGTCTGCGGCCAGATACGCACGAAGCGGCGCACCTCGCGATGGACGATGGTGCGCAGGGCGACCAGGTTGGCAGCGAACTCGCTGTTGAGGTACTGGGTATTCATTGCGCCACCTTGGCCAGGTTCTTTTCCACCAGGGAGACGAACAGCTCCTCCAGGCGATTGGTCTTGTTGCGCAGGCTCAGCACCTGCACCTGCTGCTGCGCCAGTTGCTGGAACAGCGCATTGAGGCCCTGGCTCTTCTCCACCTGCACTTCCAGGGTGTGGTGATCGAGCAGGCGCGCCGGATAGCCGATCAGGTTCGGCGCCTCGCTGTAGGAGTCCTTCAGATCGAGCAGGAAGGTCTCGACATGCAGTTTTTTAAGCAGGTCCTTCATGCTGCTCAGCTCGACGATGCGGCCGTGGTCGATGATGCCGATGTTGCGGCACAACTGCTCGGCCTCCTCCAGGTAGTGGGTGGTGAGGATGATGGTGATGCCTTGCCTATTCAGATCGGTGAGGAAGCTCCACATCGACCGGCGCAGCTCGATATCCACCCCGGCGGTGGGCTCGTCGAGAATCAGCAGGCGCGGCTGATGCACCAGGGCGCGGGCGATCATCAGGCGGCGCTTCATGCCGCCGGACAGCTCGCGCGAAGCGACGTCGCGCTTGTCCCACAGACCGAGCTGAGTCAGATACTGCTCGGCGCGCTCCTTGGCGATCGAACGCGGGATGCCGTAGTAGCCAGCCTGAGTGACGACGATATCGAACACCTTCTCGAACTGGTTGAAGTTGAATTCCTGCGGCACCACACCCAGGCAGCGCTTGAGCGCATAAGGCTCGCGGTCGAGGTCATGGCCGAACACGCTGACCGTGCCGCTGCTCTTGTTCACCAGGGTGGAGAGGATGCCGATTGTGGTGGATTTGCCGGCGCCGTTGGGGCCGAGCAAAGCGAAGAAATCACCTTCGGCGACGTCCAGATCGATGCCGTGCAGGGCCTGGAAGCCGTTTCCGTAGGTCTTGGTCAACTGGCGAATGGTCAGGGCGGAGCTCATGAAGATGGGGTTTCCCGCGCGAGAGTGAAGTCGTTATAGATGTGGGCGAAGACGCTCGATTGCAACCGCGTGTTTCGCCCACTCTGTGCTGGCATGCACCCTACCGACCCTGACGCGCAGAAAAAAGACCATCCTGGCGATGTTGATTATCGACTTAGTCGATAACGGCCTCACGCTGCATATCGCCGCTGAGCTGCAGGGCGCCTGCCTCGAACAGATGCGGATAGCAGCCACGCAGATGCGCGAAGAACAGCTGCTCCGGCAGATCCTCGAACTGGCCGTGGTCCTGCAGGTACTCCATATAACGCTCGCCCCGCTCGTTGTAGGGATGAAAGACGCTGTCATGCACGCCAT
Source organism: Pseudomonas sp. UBA6323 (assembly GCF_002439135.1). Classification (NCBI taxonomy): domain Bacteria; kingdom Pseudomonadati; phylum Pseudomonadota; class Gammaproteobacteria; order Pseudomonadales; family Pseudomonadaceae; genus Pseudomonas; species Pseudomonas sp. UBA6323. The sequence goes on from NZ_DJSX01000034.1 coordinate 31,616, forward strand.
CGAATTCCAGCGGGGCCACCTCGAATACGCGGCAAAGCGCCTCGTTGAACGCAGGCGTGGCCTTGACCCAGCGCCCCTGCAGGTAAAGCTCGGTGTAGCCGTGCATGGCGAACACCTCACTGCGCAGCAACTCCAGCAGGCGCGGAGTCGACAGGTGATTACGCACATCGGCCAGGCCGATACGCGCGGGAATGCCGCAATACCTTGCGCATGCCGCGAGCAGATTGGCTTTGGGCACGCAGTAAGACTCCCCGGCCGTCAGCGCGTGGCTGGCCTTCAGCGTCTGCGCATCGAGACCGAAGGCATAGGGGTTGTAACGAATCTCGTCACGCACCGCCAGATACAGGGCCACGGCCTGACTGATCGGTTCTCGTGAGGCGCCACGCCAACGTTCGGCGAACTCGACTACCAATGGATGGTCACTGTCAATGAAGCGGCCGGGGCGAAGATAGATCTGCATGACGGGGCTCCTGAAGTTCGCTTCAGTCTAATCCGCCGATTGCGCGATGCTCACGACGATCCGGCCAAGCTCACCGCCCCTCTCGCCATTTATGGCTATGCTCGGGGCGTCGCCCGCTCGAATCATGGAGGAATGCACATGCTCGTCATCTGGTTGCTGGTGCTGCTGTTCGGGGTCATTTACCTGGCCCATAGTCGTACCGCCGCCCGCCCCGCCCTCGGCATCACCGCGGCCTACCTGGTGGCCATGGCCCTGTTCAGCCCGGTACCCGGCTGGCTGCAACTGCTGCTATGGATCATCACAGGCGCAGTCGCTGCCTTCATCCTGCTCGGTGATCTGCGCCGGCAGTTGTTCACCGGCCCGATGTTCGCCTGGTTCCAGCGCGTGTTACCGCCGATGTCGGCCACCGAACGCGACGCCATCGAAGCCGGCACCGTGTGGTGGGATGGTGAACTGTTCAGTGGCAAGCCGGACTGGGACAAGCTGCTGGCCTACCCCAAGGCCAGGCTGACCGAAGAGGAACAGGCCTTCATCGACGGTCCCACCGAAGAGCTCTGCGCGATGATCAGCGACTGGCAGGTCGGCCAGGAAATGGACCTGCCGGAGAAAGCCTGGGAGCACATCAAGCAACACGGTTTCTTCGCCCTGATCATTCCCAAGGAATACGGCGGCAAGGGCTTCTCTGCCTACGCTCACTCGCAGGTGGCGATGAAGCTGGCCACCCGCAGCGGCGACCTCGCCTCCACCGTGATGGTGCCCAATTCTCTCGGCCCGGCCGAGCTGCTGCTGCACTACGGCACCGAAGAACAGCGCAATCATTACCTGCCACGCCTGGCACGCGGCGAGGACATCCCCTGCTTCGCCCTCACCGGCCCGCTGGCCGGCTCCGACGCAGGCGCCATGCCGGACACCGGCGTCATCTGCAAGGGCCAGCACAACGGCGAGGAAGTGATCGGCCTGCGCCTGAACTGGGAGAAGCGCTACATCACCCTCGGCCCGGTGGCCACCCTGCTCGGCGTGGCCTTCAAGGCCTACGACCCGGATCACCTGCTGGGCGACAAGGAAGACCTGGGCATCAGCCTGGCGCTGATCCCTACCGACACACCCGGCGTGGAGATTGGTCGTCGCCACCTGCCACTGGGCGCTGCCTTCATGAACGGGCCGAACTCGGGCAAGGACGTGTTCATTCCACTCGACTACCTGATCGGCGGGCCGGATTACCTCGGCAAGGGCTGGATGATGCTGATGAACTGCCTGTCGGTCGGTCGCTCCATCTCGCTGCCCGCCGTGGGCACCGGCGCGGCCAAGTTCACCAGCCTCGCCACCGGCCAGTACGCCCAGCTGCGTGAGCAGTTCAACGTGCCGCTGGCGGCCTTCGAAGGCATCCAGGAAGCCCTGGCCCGCATCGGCGGCAACGCATGGCTGATGGACAGCGCGCGCATCCTCACCGCCAATGCCGTCGACCTCGGCGAGAAGCCCTCGGTGCTGTCGGCGGTGCTCAAGTACCACCTGACCGAACGCGGTCGCGAGTGCATCACCCACGCCATGGACGTGCACGGCGGCAAGGGCATCATCATGGGCCCGAACAACTACCTGGCCCGTTCCTGGCAGGGCGCGCCGATCTTCATCACCGTCGAGGGCGCCAACATCCTCTCGCGTAACCTGATGATCTTCGGCCAGGGCGCCATCCGCTGCCATCCGTACGTGCTCAGGGAAATGGCCCTGGCCGACCGTGAGGACAAGGACCAGGCGCAGGTAGAGTTCGACTCGCTGCTGATGAGCCATATCGGTTTTGCCGTCAGCAATGCGGCCAGCAGCTTCCTTCTCGGCCTGACCCTGAACCGCCTGGGCACCGTGCCGGGTGACGACCTCAGCCAGCCCTACTACCGCGCCCTCAACCGCCTGGCCGCGGCCTTCGCCCTGTGCGCCGACAGCAGCATGATGCTGCTCGGCGGTGACCTGAAGCGTCGCGAACGCCTGTCTGCGCGCCTGGGTGACGTGCTCAGCCACCTTTACCTGGGCTCGGCGGCGCTCAAGCGCTACCACGACCTGGACTACCAGGAATCCGTCAGGCCAATGCTGTGCTGGGCCATGGAGGAAAACCTCTATCACGCCGAGCAGGCACTCGATGACCTGCTGAGCAACTTCCCCAACCGCCTGTTCGGTTGCCTGCTCAAGGTGCTGGTGTTCCCGCTGGGACGTCGCCACCAGGGGCCGAGCGATGAGCTGGACGCCGAAGTGGCCGCGATCATCGGCCGCCAGGCTGGCGACCCGGCACTGGAATCGGTGCTCGAAGGCTGCTACCGCCCACAAGCGGATCAGGATTCGGTCGGCGCCCTCCAGCATGCGCTGAACCTGGTACAGGCCAGCCACGATGCACGCAAGCGCCTGCACCAGGCGCTCAAGCACGGCAGTCTGCAACCGGCACCGGGCCAGGACGCCATCGCAGCGGCGATCGCTGCCGGCATTCTCGATGGCGAGCAGGGGCAAAGCCTGCAAGCAGCCGAAGCGGCGCGCCGCCGGGTGATCGATGTCGATGACTTCGCCAAGGAAGAGCTCACGCTGGCAAGTGGCAAGGTGCGCTGAGGCAAACGCCTGGTGGGAGGGGCTTTACCGCAACTCAAGAAGCTCGCGGCTACGACTGCAGGGATGCAGGAGGTAGAGCGAAGCAGGATGCCCGAGCCGAAAGCCCCTCTCACGAAGGCCAGCTATGCAGGACAGCGGGCGCCAGGAACTCTATACTCCTGCGCCCGTTTTACCTTCAGGACACTGCACCATGGCCAGCCATCTGGAACACCACCTCGCCCTGCTCAATCACCTGCGCGGTATCCTCGTCGCGCTGGGCGAAGCCGAACAGGTGCTCGACGACAGCCATGCCCTTTTCCTCGAGCGCTACGACGAGCTGCTCGCAGAACTGCCGCGTGATCCGGTATCCAGCCAGTATCTGGGCCAGGACCTGATCAGCCAGGTATTCCATCGCTACCCGCAGATCGCCCATCTGGTACCGCGCGACCTGCTGTGGTTCTTCGGCGGCGACTGCCTACACTTCATGCCGGACGAGGAAATCGCCCTGTACCAGACCCTCGACGAACGTCGCTTCGAAGCCGAAGAGAACGACGAACCCTTCGACTGGAACCGGGAAAAACAGCTGCTGGCCCTGCCCACCGACGGCGCCAAGCACTGATCGGCCAATAGACGAAGGCCCGCACGGTAAACCGGCGGGCCTTTAGATTTGCCTTTGCAAATGACAGAAACGAAAACGCCGCTCAAATGAGCGGCGTTTTCGTTTATTTGGAGCGGGAAACGAGACTCGAACTCGCGACCCCGACCTTGGCAAGGTCGTGCTCTACCAACTGAGCTATTCCCGCAGTACAACTTGAAGTGGCGTCCCCTAGGGGACTCGAACCCCTGTTACCGCCGTGAAAGGGCGGTGTCCTAGGCCACTAGACGAAGGGGACCTGGAACTTCGTTTGAAACCCTGCCGAAGCAGCATTTCCAAAATTTGGAGCGGGAAACGAGACTCGAACTCGCGACCCCGACCTTGGCAAGGTCGTGCTCTACCAACTGAGCTATTCCCGCATTACAGCTTGAAAGTGGCGTCCCCTAGGGGACTCGAACCCCTGTTACCGCCGTGAAAGGGCGGTGTCCTAGGCCACTAGACGAAGGGGACACACCCCGGAACATCAAGCAACTTTCCGGCTTCCTTCGCTTCGCTTTAGGCTTTGCGCTGGAAGTGGCGCGCATTCTATGGAGGCTTTGAGAGGTCGTCAACCACTCTCTAAAAAATTTTTAAAATCAAAGACTTCAGCCCATAAATTGACATGACACTAGGAGCGATGCGACCAAGCCACTACACTCGGTCGAAAAGTTGATTCTCGAGAGGTCCCAAGCAGTGTCCGCACTCGTGATAACCATGCTGATAGTCGGCGGCATCGCCCTGCTGATGGTAATTGCCTACATCAACCATGCCGTCGAGAACAGCAAGCTGGAGAAAGCCCGCCAGCGCGCCGACCTGCTCGACCGCATTCGTCGCTGCCAGGATATCTCCGAACGCATGCCCGGTCAGTTGATGACGCCGCAGCTGAAGCTGCTGCTCAGCCAGTTACAGCTTCAGGTCAGCGAACGCCTGCTGCCGCTGGATAAGCAAAACGCCGCGTTGCAGAACGATATCGCCACCCTGAAGACCGAGATCGCCAAGGGCGAATCCATCGCGGTGCAGAACCCGCCCCAGCCCGTCACCAACGAAGCCAAGGCCAAGGACATACGTTTCCTTCTGGAAAATCTCCATGCGCTGATCACCGGCTCGGTACAGGGCGGCCTGCTGCCCGTCAGCGAAGGCAAGCATTGGCTCAAGCAGATTCGCCAAATGCTGGTGCTGGTGCATATAGAGTTCTTCAGCACCCTTGGCCAGACGGCAATGCAGCAGAACCAGCCTGGCCAGGCGCGCCTGGCCTTCGAGCGCGGCGTGCAGTACCTGCGCAAGCAACCCGAACCTGCGCCTTACCAGGCGCAACTCAAACGCTTCGAGGAGCAGTTGGCGCGCGCCAATGCCATGGTCCTCAACAACAATGCACCCGCAGCGCAAGAACCGAGCGAGTTGACCGAAGGTCTGAAAGACCTGGAAGACGACGACTGGAAAAAGAAGAACATCTACGACTGAGCGGCGGCAGAGCAACGTTCGCCTTCGCTCAGCCCAACACGCTGACCGAGGATTAGGAGCTGCAATGAGCATGACCGTTTACGGGGCGCCACTCTCCCCGTTCGTCCGTAACTCTGTCTGTGCCTGATCGAGAAGGGCCTGGATTACGAACTCGAAGTGGTCATGCCCTTCGGCCAGCCGGACTGGTTTCGCGAACTCAACCCGTTGGGGCGAATTCCTGCCTTTCGCGACGGCGACCTCACGCTGGCGGACTCCAGCGTCATCTGCCAGTACCTGGAAGAACATTACCCCGAGCACAAGCCGCTGTATGGCGCCGATGCCGAGCAACGCGCCAAGGTGCGCTGGCTGGAAAAATACGCCGATTACGAGCTGGCGCCACTGTGCACCTTCACCGTGTTCCGCAACCGCGTGCTGAAAGCCACCATGGGCCAGCCGTGCGACGAGGAAAAGGTGCAGCAGGCGCTCCGGGACAAACTGCCGAACCACTTCGATTACTTCGAAGCCACGCTGGGCGATGCGCCCTATTTCCTCGGCGAGCGACTGTCGATGGCCGATCTGGCGCTGGCCTGCCAGTTGATCAACATGGAGCACGGCGGCGAAACACTGGACGCCGCGCGCTGGCCGAACCTGACCGCGCACTTTCAGCGCGTCAAGGCCAGCGCCTCCATGCAGCAACTGCTGCCACGCGAGCTACGCACGCTGGAGAAGATCGGCGCCAAGCGTTAACAGCAAGGGCACCGACCGTTAGCGGGATCAGCACAAACGGTCGGCACACATGATGGCCTTGCGACTCAGCAGTCGCTGGCGGCCAGGAAGATCGCCACCAGCGCTTCGATGCCGGCCTGATCCACTTCGGTGAAACGCCCTACCGACGGGCTGTCCAGATCCAGCACGCCGATCAGGCGGCCGTCCTTGACCAGGGGCACCACCAATTCGCTGTTCGACGCGCTGTCGCAGGCGATATGTCCGGCGAAGGCATGCACGTCCTCGACTCGCTGCGTCTGCAAACTCGCCGCAGCCGCACCGCACACGCCGCGACCGAAAGCGATGCGCACGCAGGCTACCTTGCCCTGGAACGGACCAAGCACCAACTCGCCATCCTTGACCAGATAGAAGCCGGCCCAGTTGAGGTCGGCCAGTTCGTGAAACAGAAAGGCGGAGAACTGTGCGGCGTTGGCGATGAAGTCACGTTCACCGGACAGCAGCGCCTGCAGTTGTGCACTCAGTAGCGGATAACCGTTGAGGTCAGCCCCGGCCTGGGAAAGATCGATCATGCCTGTTGCTCCAGCAGTTGCAGCCCGACCCAATGGCGAGCGAATTGATAGGCGCAGCGCCCATTGCGGTTACCGCGTCCCAACGCCCAGCGAATGGCCGCTTTCTCCAGCGCCTCGTCCCAGCTCCAGTTCAGCCCCACCTGGCGCGCCTGCACGTCAACCCAGTGACGCACGACGATCAGGAAGTGATCCTGGCTGAAGGGATAAAACGACAGCCACAGACCGAATCGATCGGACAATGCGATCTTGTCCTCCACCGCCTCATTGGGGTGCAGTTCGCCGTCGACCATCTTCCAATTCTCGTTGTCACTCTGCCGCTCGGGCACCAGGTGGCGCCGGTTGGAGGTCGCATACAGCAGCACGTTGTCCGGTGCCTGTTCCAGCGAACCGTCGAGCACACTCTTGAGCACACGGTAGTCGCCCTCGCCCGCCTCGAATGACAGGTCGTCGCAGAACAGCACGAAGCGCTGCGGCAAACCGGCCAGCAGCTCCACGACACGCGGCAGGTCGGCCAGATGATCGCGTTCGATCTCGATCAGGCGCAGACCAGCCCTGGCGTGCTCGGCAAGCAGCGCACGTACCAAAGAGGATTTGCCGGTACCGCGCGCACCCCAGAGCAGCGCATGGTTGGCCGGCATGCCGCTGACGAACTGACGGGTATTGCGCGCCAGTTGCTCGCGCTGGGCGTCCACACCCAGCAGGTCGCTCAGCGACAGGTCGAGGCTGACCTCCAGCGGCAACAGGTAACCGCTGCGGCCATCGCGCACCCAGCGCGCGGCCACGCATGTGTTCCAGTCGACCTGCGGGCGCAGCGCAGGCAGCAAAGGCTCGAGACGCTCCAGCACCTGCTCGGCGCGGGCGAGAAAATCCAGCAATCGGGAATCCACGGTCTACTACTCCTTTTGCGCAGAGCCGCACGTTGCAGGCTCTGCCGGTACAGGGTCGCTATCAGCTATGCTTGGCAAGCGCCAAGGATCAGAGACTACGCACGCATTTATGGATATTTCGCTCACCAATCGCCTGTCATTCAAACAGGCCGGCTTGACCGTGCTGGTGGCGTTTATCCTTGGCACGCTGCTGAGCGTCACCCAGGTGGCGATCGATTATGCCAGCGAAGAGGCCTCCATCAACCGCGAGATTCGCGCACTGCTGGAAATCAGCCACAACCCCGCCGCCCGTATCGCCTACAACATCGATGCGGAACTGGCGCAGGAGCTGGTACTCGGCCTGCTGCGCTCGCCAGCGGTGACCCGCGCCGAGCTGATCGACAACAGCGGCCTGGTGCTGGCCAGCGTCAGTCGTCCGCGTAGCGAGAGCCGTTACCGTTTCATGAGCGACAGCCTGTTTGGCGCCGAGCGCGCATTCCAGGACCCGCTGTTCGTCTCCCACGCGCCTCACGAGCCGCTGGGTTTCCTGCGCCTGGAGATCGATACCTACGCCTTCGGCAGCCACTTCCTGCGGCGCTCGCTGCTGACCCTGCTCACCGGCTTCGCACGCAGCCTGTTGCTGTCGCTGATCCTGCTGGTGATGTTCTATTTCATGCTGACCAAGCCGCTGACCGGCGTGATTCGCGCACTGAGCCAACGCAACCCGCAGGATCCGCATCATCGCCCCGTACCTTGCCCCAAGGGCCATGAGCGCGACGAGATCGGCATCCTGGTCGAAGTCACCAACCGCCAGCTATCGAGCATTGCCCAGGAGATCGAGCAACGACGCAACGCCGAAGACCGGCTGACCCAATACCTCGGCGAGCTGGAAAATATCGTCTCGGCGCGCACCGCCGAGCTCAAGGCCACCAACGCCCGCCTCAGCCAATCCAACAGCGAACTGGAGATGGCGCGCACCACCGCGCTGAACATGGCGCAGGCACGCTCGGCCTTCTTGGCCAATATGAGCCACGAGATCCGCACACCGCTCAACGGCCTGCTGGGCATGCTAGCGTTGGCGCTGGACGGCCCGCTCAGCCCCGAACAACGTCAGCAGCTGGGCATCGCCCATGACTCCGGCAAGGTGCTGGTGGAACTGCTCAACGACATCCTGGATCTGTCGAAATTCGAAGCCGGCCAGCTGGAGCTGGAAGAAATCCCCTTCGACCTCGGCGCCCTGGCCGAGGAAACCGCCAGCCTGCTGTCGCAGAACGCCGCCAGCGCCGTGGAGCTGACCTGCCTGATCGATCCGGCCCTGCCGGCACAGGTGCTGGGCGATCCGACGCGGGTACGCCAGATCGTCAGCAACCTGCTGTCCAACGCGCTCAAGTTCACCCGATTCGGCCGTGTCGACCTGATCGTCGCCAGCAGCGCGGACGGCATCAGCATTCGCGTGCGCGATACCGGTATCGGCATCGCCGCAGACGCCCAGGCGCGCATCTTCCAGCCCTTCGCCCAGGCCGAAGTGGGCATTACCCGCGAGTACGGCGGCACCGGGCTGGGCCTGGCGCTGACACGGCGTCTTTGCCAGGCGATGCACGGCAAGCTGACCCTGCAATCGAAGGAAGGCTTCGGCAGCGAGTTCTGCGCCGAGCTGCCGCTGGCAGCCCATGCCCAAGCCGCCATGCAGCCCTCACTGCAGGGCCGCATCGTAGCCATGACGCCGGCCAGCAGCGGCCTGCAACAAATGCTCAGCCAATGGCTGCCCACCTGGGGCCTGAGCTACCAGCGCCTGGACACCGATGCCAGCCTGCTCGGTGTGGACGCCGACCTGCTGATCAGCGATTGCCCCGAGTGTCTGCTGGGCCTTCGCCCGACGATCACCACACCGGTTTTGCTGGTCACGGCCTACGGCAATTTCCTACCGCATGACCAGGCACAACGTCTCATGCCGCTGCTGCAGATTGCCCGCCCCCTGGCGCGCAACGGGCTGTTGCAGATGCTGCGGCACATCCTGCAGAGCGACGACGGCGAGCTGGGTAACGACGCCCAGGCGCAGCCTCGTCGGCAAAGCGCGGCGCGCGTGCTGCTGGTCGAAGACAATCCGGTGAACCAGATGGTGGCCAAGGGCATGCTGGCCAAGCTCGGCTATCAGGTTCTGGTCGCCGGTCACGGCGGTGAAGCCCTGGAAATGCTGGAGCAACAGCCCGTCGACCTAATCCTCATGGACTGCAACATGCCGGTGATGGACGGCTACGAGGCCAGTCGGCGCATCCGCAGCAACGGCCGCTGGCCGGAACTGCCCATCGTCGCCCTGACGGCCAATGCGCTGTCCGACGAGCGCGAACGCTGCCGCGCAGCCGGCATGAATGACTACCTGGCCAAACCCTTCCGCCGTGAAGAACTGGCCGCGATGCTCGACACCTGGCTGCCCAGCGACGTCACTCGCTGAGCCGCGCCAGCAAACGATCCAGGCTGCGACGCAGCCCTTCCATCTCCAGCAGGTCCTGATCACCGAACTGGCAAAGCAACTGCGCCTTGAGCGGCAGAACCTGCGCCTGCAGCGCCCTGCCGGTCTCGCTCAGCGCCAGATGCACCTCTCGCTCGTCCGCCTGCGCACGACGGCGCTGCACCAGGCCCATCTGTTCCAGACGCTTGAGCAGCGGCGTCAGGGTTCCAGAGTCCAGCTGCAGACGTTGCCCGAGCGCCTTGAGCGTCGGCTGCTCGGGCGCATGTTCCTGCCACTCCCACAGCACCAGCATCGCCAGGTACTGCGGGTAAGTCAGGCCAAGGGCATCAAGCATCGGCTTGTAGGCGCGAATCACGGCGCGCGAGGCGGCGTAAAGCTTGAAGCACAGCTGGTTGTCCAACTGCAGCCCGGCGGTATCGAAAGTGCTCATTTCAGCAGCGCTTCGATCTCGCTGCTCAGTTCCTCCGGCTTGGTGGTCGGGGCGAAGCGCTTGACCACCTGGCCATCCTTGCCAATCAGGAACTTGGTGAAATTCCACTTGATACCCTGGCTACCCAGCAGGCCGGGCGCGCGCTTTTTCAACTGCACGAACAGCGGATGAGCGTCGGCGCCGTTGACGTCGACCTTCTTGAACAGCGGGAAGCTGACGCCGAAATTAAGCTCGCAGAATTCGGAAATCGCGCCTTCGTCACCCGGCTCCTGCTTACCGAACTGGTTGCAGGGAAAGCCCAGCACCACCAGGCCCTCGTCCTTGTATTGCTGCCAGACGTTTTCCAGCCCCTTGTACTGCGGGGTGAAACCGCACTTGCTGGCTGTGTTGACCACCAGCACGGCCTTGCCGCCGAAGTCGGCCAGGGTCTTCTGCTCGCCCTTGATGGTCGTGAGTGGAATATCGAAAAGTGCATTGCTCATGGGGAATCGTCCTGATGGGCTGAAAGTGACGGACAAAATAGCGAGCAATTAAATTGCATGCAATTTAACTGCTGCAAGATAAGGCATGCAGATATCGCACTATCCGTAGGGCGGGTTAATGGCGCCGCGCATCGATCTTGCTGCCACAGATGAACCCTGCGCGCCGCGTAACCCACCAGGCGATCTATCGCGTTGCGCCGATGGTGGGTTACGCCGCACCGGGCTTAGCAACATCGATAGACGTGACAAGTGGCTAACCCACCCTACGAAACGGTAGCGCCCAGGGCTCGTACCAGCGCGGTCAGTGGTGCTGCATCGCCCTGAATGCGTACGTGCAGGCCATCGATCTCGCGACGCATCGGGTAGTGCTTGCGCAAGCGGTCGAAGCCGGCGCGACGGGTATCGGCATCGCCCACCAGGCTACGGCGAAAATCCGCATCGTCGCGGCGCGGGTCGTAGACCGCACGACACAGGCTGGCCAGGGCCCAGGCTGGGTCGGCGTTGCCGTCGATGCTCAGCTCGCGGAGCCAGGGTGCCGGCAGCAGCTCGGCCAGGCTCACCTGCTCAGGTATGCCCAGCACACGGCAGCAAGCCTGATAGATTTGCGCCGTGCCGCGCAGCTTGCCGTCCAGGCTGTAACCGGCAATGTGCGGCGTCGCCAGCTGGCACAGGGCGGCCAGTTCGACGTCGACCAGCGGCTCGCCTTCCCAGACGTCGAGCACCGCCTTCAGATCGGGGCGCTGCGGCAACAGGATGCGCAACGCCGCGTTGTCCACCACCGCACCGCGGCTGGCATTGATCAGCCAGGTTCCCGGCTTCAATGTCGCCAGGCGAGTCGCATCGAACAGATGGCGCGTCGAAGCATCCAGCGGCGTGTGCAGGCTGATCACATCGCATTCGTCGATGATCTGCTCCAGGCTGAAGAAATCGCCGCCCTCGGCAGCCTGGCGCGGCGGGTCGCACACCCGCACCTGCCAGCCGAGACCACGCAACAGCTCGACCAAACGCCCACCGACCTGCCCCGCCCCGACCACGCCATAGACGCGCGCAGCGGGGTCGATGCCTTCCCGCTCGGCCAGGGTCAGCACACTGCCCAGCACGTAATCCACCACGCCGCGGGCGTTGCAGCCCGGTGCGCTGCTCCAGGCGATGCCGGCTTCGGCGAAGTAATCGAGATCAAGATGGTCGGTACCGATAGTGCAGGTACCGACGAAGCGGACCCGGCTGCCTTCGAGCAGCGCACGATTCACCTGTGTCACCGAGCGCACCAGCAGCAGGTCGGCATCACGCACATCGGCCGCCGTGATGCCGCGCCCAGGCAGGCGGCGGATGCTGCCGAACGCAGCGAAGAATTCATCGAGCAGGGGAATGTTTTCGTCGGCGACTATGTGCATGGCGGGCTCCATCGGGCAGGCCGCCATTCTATGCCAGCGCGATCGCCAGCGTCGCCCCGCGAGGCGCCCGGCAGAGCCTCACGCCATACTTTCCTGACCGCTGCGTCAAGGCGTAGACTACGCGGTTTCCTGTTATCCCGAAGAGTCGAAATGTCCACCGACACCCGCCTTGGCCGCGTGCGCACGGAACTGCGCAGCCTGCTCATCCTGGCCACGCCCATCATCATCGCCCAGCTGGCGCACACCGCCATGGGCTTCGTCGACACGCTGATGGCCGGGCGCGTCAGCCCGCAGGACCTGGCCGCCGTGGCGCTGGGCAACTCGATCTGGGTGCCGGTGTTCCTGCTGATGACCGGCATCCTGCTGGCCACCACGCCCAAGGTGGCGGAGCGCTTCGGCGCCGGCGAGGAAGCAGCCATCGGCCCACTGGTGCGTCAGGCACTATGGCTGGCGCTGGCGGTGGGCGGCAGCGCAGCGACGCTTTTGTGGAACGCCGAGTTCATCCTGCGCACCATGGACGTCGACCCGGCGCTGATCGCCCCGGCCATGGGCTACCTGCGCGCCGTGGCCTGCGGTTTTCCGGCGGTGGCGCTGTATCACGTGCTGCGCTGCTGCAGCGATGGCCTGGGCCATACCCGCCCAGCCATGGTACTGGGCATCCTCGGCCTGCTGCTCAACATCCCGGCCAACTACATCTTCATCTACGGCAAGTTCGGCTTGCCGGCTATGGGCGGCGTGGGCTGCGGCTGGGCGACCGCGCTGGTGATGGGCTTCATGCTGGTCGGTATGCTGGTCTGGGTGAAGTGGGCGCCCTACTACCGCGCCAGCGCCCTGTTCGCTCATTTCGAATGGCCACAGTGGACGGTGATCAGACGCCTGCTGAGCATCGGCGTGCCGATTGGCATCGCAGTGTTCGCTGAAGCGAGCATCTTCGCAGTGATCGCCCTGCTGATCGGCGGGCTCGGCGCCACCGTGGTGGCCGGGCATCAGATCGCTCTGAACTTCAGCTCCATGGTGTTCATGATCCCATACTCGCTGGGCATGGCCGCCACGGTGCGCGTCGGCCAGGCACTGGGCCGCGGCCAGCCGCGTGAAGCGCGTTTCGCCGCCGGGGTAAGCATGGGCGCAGCGCTGGGTTACGCCTGTTTATCGGCCAGCCTGATGTTCCTGCTGCGCGAGCAGATCGCGCAGATCTACACGCCGGACAAAGCGGTAATCGCCGTGGCGGCGACGCTCATCGTCTATGCGGCGCTGTTCCAGTTCTCCGACGCCATTCAAGTCACTGCAGCCGGCGCACTGCGTGGCTATCAGGACACGCGCATCACCATGTTGCTGACCCTGTTCGCCTACTGGGGCATCGGCCTGCCGGTGGGGTATGCGCTGGGGCTATCCGACCTGTTCGGCGAACCGAGCGGCCCCAGCGGCCTGTGGCAAGGTTTGGTGGTGGGCCTGACCTGCGCCGCCGCGATGCTCATCGTGCGCCTGGCGCGTAGCGCACGTAAACGCATTCGCCGGGCCGCCTGAGCCATTGGATAGGCAGAAGATCAGCTCTAGACTGAGCGCATGATTCGACCAGTCCTGCTCCTCTGCTTGCTTCTGCTCGCTGCATGCGGCCCGGCCAACGACGGCCTGGCCCTGCAGAGCGACTACCTCCAGCGCCTGCAGCGTTCGCTCGATGCTGCTGACGTCAACGCCTTCGACAGCCGCAGCGTCAGCCAGTACCGCCTGCCGGCACGGCGCGAGCGGCTTGCGGAAATTCCCGAGCTGCGTATCGGCCTGCTCGATCTGGTGATCGACGCGCGGCGCTGCCCGCACCTGCAGCAGTTGATCAGCCAGCGCAACAGCAGCCTGGGCAAGCAGTTGATGCCCAGCCAGCGGCTTGGCTACGAAGGCGACCTGCTGCGCGCCATCGATGACTGCCTGCCGCACCTGCAGGACGACTCCAGCCTCAAGACCACCCTGCAACGCCTGGCCAGCGACAAACGCCAGCAACTGCCAGCGGTGTTCTGGAATGCGCTGAATGGCAGCCCGGAATTCGAGAACTACCTGCGCTTTGCCGACCAGGCAGTGCCGGTCGACACTCAGGAAGACAGTGCAGCCCTGGACGCACTGCAGCGGCTGGGCCGCATCGGCGCCGGCCTGCCGGGCCAGCTACCGCCGAGTGCCAAGGAGCTGGAACCCCTGTTCTTCGCCCTATACGCCAGCGAACAGGGCGGCCAGTTGATCACCAGCCTGACCAGCCTGCGCCATAACCTCGACGTCGGCAGCGAAATACTCGAGCAACGCCAACATGGCCGCCCGCTGTGCCCTCTGGGCCAGGCGACGCCGCGCGGGCGCATCCTGCAGAACATCTTCGTCAAGTTCTACGCCGGCGGCCTGCAGCCTTATCTGGCACAGGTCGACCAGCGCGGTCAGCAGTGGCAGGCGGCGCTGCTGCAATTGCAGCGTATCGACGGCATCCCGCCAGCCACCCGCGAGCATCTGCAGCGATTGGCGGGCGAGCAGGGTTCGTTATGGCAGGGTTTCCGTACGGCCACGGCGCGCCACGTCAAGGCCTGGCAGACGCTGCTGAACAGCTGCGGCCTGGCGCCGGGACAGGCGGGATGGAATAGCGCGAGCTAGCGCACGCTCCGTAAGGCGGCTGTAACCCGCCAGCCGCGACTAGGCGGGTTGCACCCGCCCTACGGCTTAAATTTACGGACGCAGCCTAGTCGGCCTTCTTGCGAATCCAGTACAGGTAGGTGCCGTCTTCTTCGGCCTGGCCGAGCAGTTCATGGCCGAGGAACACGCAGAACTTGGGAATATCACGGCGAGTCGAGGGATCGGTGGCGATCACCTTGAGCAAGCCGCCCGGCGACAGGTCGCGCACCTTGTTGTGCAGCATCATCACCGGCTCAGGGCAATTCAGGCCGCTGGCATCGAGCAGGTCATCGTGGTTGAGGGTCAGGGCTTCGGACATAAAGGGCTCCACAGGCAGGCGCGCATTGTCGCGCAAAGCCGACCTAAAGGTCACCCTGCGCGCGCAGCCAGCGGCATGCCGGGTTCAGTCCATCACCTGCCGTGTCGGCGCAGGTGACAGGTCACTTCCTCGCGGTCGTGATACAGCTGCTTGCAACCGATGCTGACCTTGAGGCCGCGCTCGACCAGCCCCGACTCGATGCGATCGAGCAGGCGCCGCACCTCGGCGTAGCGCTGCTTCATGGGCAGCTTGAGATTGACCACCGCCTCGCGACACAGCCCTTCGCCGAGCCAGGTCTCGATCATCGCCGCCGTGCGCGCCGGCTTCTCGACGATGTCGCAGACCATCCAGTGCACCGGATGGCGCGGGCGAAAGGTGAAGCCATCGGCGCGCTGGTGCACGACGAAGCCGGAATACATCAGGCTTTCGGCCATCGGCCCGTTGTCCACGGCAGTCACACGAATCTCCCGATTGACCAGCTGCCAGGTCCAGCCGCCCGGTGCGGCGCCCAGGTCCACGGCGGTCATGCCGGGCGCCAGGCGCTGATCCCACTGCTCACGCGGGATGAAATGGTGCCAGGCCTCCTCCAGCTTGAGCGTCGAGCGGCTCGGCGCCTCGCGCGGGAACTTCAGGCGCGGAATGCCCATGGGCCACATCGCCTGGTTGTCCGCCTCGGCGATGCCGGCGAACACCTCGCGGCCGCTCTTGAAGGTCAGCAGCAGGCGCGGCTTCTTCGCGTCATCCACCAGCTTGCCGGCCTTGAGCAGCGCCTTGCGCAGCGGCGCCTCGAACTTCTTGCAGAAAGTCGAGACTTCCTTGCCCTCGTTGGTATCCACCACTTCCAGCCACAGGCTGCCGCACACCGGATAGTCAGCCAGGGCCTCCAGCAACACGCTGATACGGTCGCTTTCCGGTAGGCTGACGAACGCACCGCGCGCCCACTGCCGTGGGAAGATCAACTGGTTGAAACGCACGCTGCGCATCAGCCGTTCACTATCGGCCGCCTCGCTGCAGATGAACTCGGAGCAGGCGCTGCCGGGCTTGGCCTTGGAGTAGCCGGGCACGTCCAGACGCGCCGCGAGGTCGGTGATCTCGGCGCAAACCTCTCCCTCGAAACCGGGGCGGCAATGCAGAAACAGGGTATTCATCAAAGGGTCTCCATGAGGCGCGCATGATACCCGAGACCGGAACCCAGAGCCGCTAAACCTGTCCAGCTACATATGTGCTGCCCACAGATACGGAGCCGCTGGCCATCGCATCTCGATGAGATCCGGTCATCCAACACAGGCAGCGCATAGCAACCGATAAAGGATATGCGCTAGCCAGACCGCCCAAGCCGAACTAGCTTGAAGGTCTGCCGCCATCAGACACAGCCCGAACCGTGCGGGCCCAAGGAGATGTGCAATGCCCTCCCTCGATAGCCTGAACTGCCGCCGCGAACTGAAGATCGGCGGCGCCACCTACCACTACTTCAGCCTGCCCGAAGCCGCCCAGCGCCTCGGCAACATCGACCGCCTGCCCAAGTCGCTCAAGGTGCTGCTGGAAAACCTGCTGCGCAACGAAGACGGCAAGACCGTGCAGCCGCAGGACCTGCAGGCCATGGTCGACTGGCTCGACAAGCGCGCCTCCGACCGCGAGATCCAGTACCGCCCGGCGCGCGTGCTGATGCAGGACTTCACCGGCGTGCCGGCCGTTGTCGATCTTGCCGCCATGCGCGACGCCATGGCCAAGGCCGGTGGCGATCCGCAGCGGATCAACCCGCTGTCGCCGGTGGATCTGGTCATCGACCACTCGGTGATGGTCGACCGCTACGCCTCCTCCAGCGCCTTCCACGACAACGTCGAGCTGGAAATGCAGCGCAACGGCGAGCGCTACGCCTTCCTGCGCTGGGGCCAGCACGCCTTCGACAACTTCAGCGTGGTGCCACCGGGCACCGGCATCTGCCACCAGGTCAACCTCGAGTACCTGGCGCGCACCGTATGGACCAAGGAAGAAGACGGCGCCACCCTCGCCTTCCCCGACACCCTGGTCGGCACCGACTCGCACACCACCATGATCAACGGCCTCGGCGTGCTCGGCTGGGGCGTCGGCGGCATCGAGGCGGAAGCGGCCATGCTCGGCCAGCCGGTGTCGATGCTGATTCCCGAAGTGATCGGCTTCAAGCTCAGCGGCAAGCTCAAGGAAGGCATCACCGCCACCGACCTGGTGCTGACGGTAACCCAGATGCTGCGCAAAAAGGGCGTGGTGGGCAAATTCGTCGAGTTCTATGGCGACGGCCTTGCCGACCTGCCGTTGGCCGACCGCGCCACCATCGCCAATATGGCCCCCGAGTACGGCGCCACCTGCGGCTTCTTCCCGGTGGACGAGATCACTTTGGGCTACCTGCGCCTGTCCGGCCGACCGGATGCCACCGTGCAACTGGTCGAGGCCTACAGCAAGGCCCAGGGTCTGTGGCGCGAGCCAGGCGCCGAGCCGCTGTTCACCGACAGCCTGAGCCTGGACATGGGCAGCGTAGAAGCCAGTCTGGCCGGACCGAAGCGCCCGCAGGACCGCGTCTCGCTGAGCCAGGTCAGCCAGGCCTTCGACGACTTCGTCGGCCTGCAGCTCAAGCCGAGCGCCAAGGAAGAAGGCCGTATGCTCAGCGAAGGCGGCGGTGGTACCGCTGTTGGCGGCGACAAGCAGAGCGGCGAAATCGACTATGACGATGAAGGTCGCACCCATCGCCTGAAAGATGGTGCCGTGGTGATCGCCGCCATCACTTCCTGCACCAACACCTCCAACCCCAGCGTGATGATGGCCGCCGGCCTGCTGGCCAAGAAGGCCGTGGAGAAAGGCTTGCAGCGTCAGCCATGGGTCAAGAGCTCGCTGGCGCCCGGCTCCAAGGTGGTCACCGAGTACTTCGACGCCGCCGGCCTGACGCCCTTCCTGGAGACACTTGGCTTCGACCTGGTGGGCTACGGCTGCACCACCTGCATCGGCAACTCCGGGCCGCTGCGCGAGCCCATCGAGAAAGCCATCACCCAGGCCGACCTGACCGTCGCCTCGGTGCTCTCCGGTAACCGCAACTTCGAGGGCCGCGTACACCCGCTGGTGAAAACCAACTGGCTCGCCTCGCCGCCCCTGGTAGTGGCCTATGCGCTGGCCGGCAGCGTGCGCATCGACCTGACTCGCGACGCCCTCGGCACCGGCAAGGATGGCCAGCCGGTCTACCTAAAAGACATCTGGCCGACCCAAAGCGAGATCGCCCAGGCCATCGCCCAGGTCGACACTGCCATGTTCCGCAAGGAATACGCCGAGGTTTTCGCCGGCGACGAGAAGTGGCAGGCCATCGCCGTACCCAAGGCCGACACCTATGCCTGGCAAGGCGACTCCACCTATATCCAGCATCCGCCGTTCTTCGAGAACATCGCCGGCGACCCGCCACGCATCACCGATATTCGCCAGGCACGCGTCCTCGCCCTGCTCGGCGACTCGGTGACCACGGACCATATCTCGCCAGCCGGCAACATCAAGGCCGACAGCCCGGCCGGGCGCTACCTGCGTGACAACGGCGTGGACAACGCCGACTTCAACTCCTACGGCTCACGCCGCGGCAACCATGAAGTGATGATGCGCGGCACCTTCGCCAACATCCGCATCCGCAACGAGATGCTCGGCGGCGAGGAAGGCGGCAACACCCTGCACGTGCCGAGCGGCGAGAAGCTGGCAATCTATGACGCCGCCATGCGCTACCAGGCCGAAGGCACGCCGCTGGTGATCATCGCCGGCAAGGAGTACGGCACCGGCTCCAGCCGCGACTGGGCGGCCAAGGGCACCAACCTGCTGGGCGTCAAGGCAGTTATCGCGGAAAGCTTCGAGCGCATCCACCGCTCCAACCTGGTAGGCATGGGTGTGCTGCCGCTGCAGTTCAATCCAGGTACCGACCGCAACAGCCTGAAACTGACCGGTAAGGAAGTGCTGGCCATCGAAGGGCTGGAGGGCGTGGAGCTGCGCCCGCAGATGCCGCTGACGCTGATCATCACCCGCGAAGACGGCCAGCACGAGGAAGTCGAGGTGCTGTGCCGCATCGACACCCTCAACGAAGTCGAGTACTTCAAGGCCGGCGGCATCCTGCACTACGTGCTCCGGCAGATGATCGCCAACTGATGGACCTGCCCTGCCGCTCCACCGGTAGGGCGCTTTTTCCCCGTCGGGCCAGGGACGGCCAACGTCGTGACAAAAATGTGACGCCATTCAAAAAGCGTTTACACTCGCGCAAACGGACTCAGCCCTCAACTTCGCCGCTCGTCGGCCGATGACAAGGGCATTACAACGACGGACACCTGCCATGCGTAACAACCAGCCGGTCACTCAGCGTGAGCGTACCTTTCCTGCACAACAACGCCTGATATCCACTACCGACCTCAAGGGACAGATCACCTACTGCAACGACGCCTTTGTCGAAATCAGTGGTTTCAGCCGCGAAGAGCTGACGCGTGCGCCGCACAATATCGTGCGCCACCCGGACGTGCCGTCGGCTGTGTTCGACCACATGTGGACGACCCTAAAAAGCGGGCGCCCGTGGATGGGTATCGTCAAGAACCGCTGCAAAAGCGGTGATCATTACTGGGTCAACGCCTACGTCACACCGATGACCGAGAACAACCAGGTCGTCGGGTACGAATCCGTCCGCGTCAAACCCACGGCCGAACAGGTACGCCGTGCCGAGGCTCTGTACAGCCGTATCAATGCCGGCAAATCAGCCATCCCAGCCAGCAACCAATGGCTGCCTGTGGTTCAGGCCTGGATGCCCTTCATCCTGGTCAGCCAGATCGGCTTCCTGATCGGTCACTGGATGGGCAGCAACTGGGGCTTCATCCTCGCCGCCCTGCTCTCCGTACCGCTGGGCCTGGCCGGCATCGCCTGGCAGACCCGAGGCATCAAGCGCCTGCTGCGCATCGCCGAGCAAACCACCTCCGACCCGCTGATCGCGCAGATGTACACCGACAGCCGCGGCGCCGAAGCGCGCCTGGAAATGGCCATGCTCAGCCAGGATGCACGGCTGAAAACCTGCCTCACCCGCCTGCAGGACACTGCCGAACAACTGACCCAGCAGGCGCGTGAAGCCGACAAGCTGGCGCACAACAGCTCCGACGGTCTCGAACGTCAGCGCCAGGAGACCGAGCAGGTCGCAACCGCTGTCAACGAAATGGCTGCGACCACCCTGGAAGTGGCCAGCAACGTTGCCCGTACGGCCATCGCCACCCAGGAAGCCAACCGCCTCACCGACGAAGGCCGCACCATCGCCGCGGAAACCCGCGAAGCCATCCAGCGCCTTTCGCAATCGGTGGGCGATACCGGTGAAACCGTGACCCGCCTGGCCCAGGACAGCAACGAAATCGGCGGCGTGGTCGACGTGATCAAGGGCATTGCCGACCAGACCAACCTGCTCGCTCTCAACGCCGCCATCGAAGCCGCGCGTGCCGGCGAAATGGGCCGGGGCTTCGCCGTGGTGGCCGACGAGGTTCGCTCGCTGGCGCAGCGCACCGCCGAATCCACCGAACAGATCCATGGCCTGATCGCCAAGCTGCAACGCACTGCCGAAGAAGCCGTGTTAACCATGGAAATCGGTCGCAAGCAGGCCGATGAAGGCGTCGAACGCGTCCTCCAGGCCGACCAGGCGCTGTCCGGCATCAGCGACTCGGTCGCCAATATCGCCGACATGGCCAACCAGATCGCCGCTGCTGCGGAAGAGCAAAGCGCCGTCGCCGACGAGATCAACCAGAACATCACCACCATCGCGCAACTGGCCGACCAGACCGCTGGCGAAGCGCAAAGCACCGCCAAGCTCAGCGAAGCCCTGACCAACACTGCACATGGCCAGTACGCTCTGGTTGAACGCTTCAACCGCTGAAACAAAAGGCGCGGCGGCTTAGCCGCTGCGCCTTCTCCGCGCCCCGCCGCCTGTAGGAGCGAAGTTGTTCGCAATCTCCCCTATCCCTTTCGCAGAGCTCATAACAACTGGCTCAAACCGTTCGCTTCGCTCACTGCAACGGCTAAAGCCCGCCTCTTAATTCAATCCCCTGGCAAGCATCCAATGCCCTTTCCACCCGAAGAACATCAAGCCCTTCTAAAGGTTAAAGGCGTAGGCCCGACCGTCGTGCAGCGCCTCGAGCAGATTGGCATCGACTCGCTGCACGAGCTGGCCAAAGCGAGCGTTGGCGATATCGTCACCGCCGTAGCGGGTCAACTTGGCTCCACCTGCTGGAAGAACAGCCCGCAAGCACGCGCAGCTATTCAAGCTGCCATCGATCTGGCCAAATCACGCCAGTAACCACACTTTCATTGCCAAGGAGTCCGGCATGCCTGCACACGAGAAGATCAACTACGTCGAATATCCTTCCCGTAACCTGCCAGCCACCAAGGCTTTCTTCCAGACCGCTTTCGGCTGGCGCTTCACCGACTACGGGCCCGATTACGCGGCCTTCGCCGACGAAGGTCTGGATGGCGGTTTCTTCAGCGCCGAAATGTCTGCACGCAGCGACAGCGGCAGCGCATTGATCGTGTTCTACAGCGCAAAGCTGGAAGAAACCCTGGCCAAGGTCGAGGCTGCCGGTCAAACCGATCTTTTCCTTCCCTGGCGGCAGACGCTTTCACTTCGTCGAACCGGGTGGCAACGAGTTTGCCGTATGGTCGGAGCCGGACGGTCAATAGTCGCCCCCACCGGCCAGCAACCTCCCCTGCCATGTGCAGGCGAGGGCTTGGAATCGACGATGGAGACAATCTGTAACGCTTGAAACACGATGCCTGCAGACCATCATTTGACCGCCAGCCAGCTCCCCATTAACGTCCCAGCCTTTCCACCCTCGGGCGAGTATTGCCCTCGCCCGAGCCATGGAAGATCTCTGCAGGAATTCAAGGAGGCACAGGATGCGCATCATGGTGATCGGCGCGAGCCGAGGTCTTGGCCGTGCGTTGGTAGAGGGTTTGGCACAAAGCCATGAGCTGATCGGGATTTCCCGTAGCCGTCCGGCCGATCTGGCCCCGGAGATACAGTGGATCGAAGCGGATATGGGCGATCCGCTGCAAGCTGTGGATGCCATCGAAACCCAGGCACCGCAAAAGCTGGACGCGATCATCTACAACCTGGGTATCTGGGAAGCTCGCGCGTTCGAAGATGATTACAGCTTTCTGCAGGACGACGACGCGCAAATTCTTGAGATGGTCAGCGTCAATATCGGCGCGACCTTGCTGCTGCTCAAACGCCTGCTACCGCGCCTGCTCGGCGGCGCCAAGCCGCAACTGATCCTCACCGGCTCCACCTCGGCCCTGCCGCAAAGTGGGCGCCCGGAAGTCACCTTCGGTGCCAGCAAGTTTGCCCTCAAAGGCATTGCCGAGAGCCTGCGCGAAGGCTTTCGCGATCAGCGCCTGGCCGTCACCTGCCTGCAACTGGGCTACCTCAATACCCAGGATGGCTTGCAGACGCCGGTCGAGCAGGCGGCACAAAATGGTGAGGGCCAGTTGATTCCGCTGCACGATGTGGTCGCCCTGGTGCGAACGCTGCTGAATCTGTCCGAGGCCAGTTACGTACGCGAGCTGGTGCTGCCAGCGATTGCCGACGAACGTTTCTGACGCGAGGAAATCGATGCCCGATCTTTCCGTTACCCTGACGACACCGCGTCTCGTACTGCGCCCTCTGCAAGCGGCGGAAGCTCCGGCGCTGTTCGCTATTTTTTCCGATCCGCAGGTCATGCAGTACTGGAATACGCTGCCCTGGGATTGTGAGGCCGTGGCACGGAAATACATCTTTGAGGAGCAGCAGGCCATGCACGAAGGCCAGCGCCTGACGCTGGCCATCGTCGACAGGAATAACGCCGAGCTGATCGGCAAATGCCTGCTGTTCAGCTACCACCCGGAGTCACGCCGCGCGGAAATCGGCTTTGGCATTGCATCTTCAGCCTGGGGCAAGGGGTACGTTCAGGAGGCGGCCGGCGAGCTGCTGCGCCACGGATTCGAAACCCTGGAGCTCAACCGCGTCGAAGCGGAAATCGACCCGAGCAACGCCGCCTCCGGCCGCGCGCTCGAACGCTTGGGATTCAGCCGGGAAGGTCTGCTGCGCCAGCGCTGGATCATCGACGGCCAAGTATCGGATTCGGCGCTCTATGGTTTGCTGAGTGAAAATTGGCGCAGCCGCCATAGTCACCAATAAGTCGTGAGCAACAGGTGAAGCCATGCAGAGAATCGAGCATATCCGCCTTATGGCGCGCTACAACAGCTGGATGAACGATCGGCTCTACACAGCGGCTTCCAGCCTGTCCGACGAACCTCTGAGCGCCGAACGTTGCGCGTTCTTCGACTCGATACTCGGCACGCTCAATCATCTGGTAGTGACCGACCGGATCTGGCTAGGGCGATTCGCTGCGCACCCGGCCGTTTACCAGGCGCTAGCGGCACTCGACACGCTGAACAAACCAGAACGACTGGATCAGCCGATGGCAGCGAATATCCGAGAACTTCTGGTGGTGCGCCAACGACTGGATGCCTGTCTCGAAGCCTTTTCGCAGGAAATTCGCGATGAGCAACTGGATCAGCCGCTGAGCTATCGCAATATGAAAGGTGTGGAAGCGAGAAAGAATTTCTTCGCCCTGCTGATGCACCTGTTCAACCATCAGACGCACCACCGTGGTCAGGCCACTACGCTACTGAACCAGGCGGGTGTGGATGTCGGGGTGACCGATCTACTAGTGTTGATCCCTGAAGAGCTATGAAACCGCAGTAATGATGCGAGCACTCAAGTATCTGCTGATCACCCTCGGCGCCGCCCTGTTCATGGCGCTGGTGGCACTGCTAATCAACATTGCTGCCCGGGACACGGAGGCAACCTATGAGCTCAGAGGGCGCTACAAGCCCTCCGTCGACGGCAAGACCTACCTGGTCATCGAAGACGATAACGGTGGTCACTGCGGGACACTTTCTGTAGACGGCGCGCCCTGGCCGCACCGCCCCCATGAACCTGGTGAAATAAAGCCGGGGATACGCGCCATCCGTTGCGGCGCAGCGGTTGATCTCGAGATCAAACCCGGCAATATCTACTACTTCGATTACTGGGGACCGTAGAAACCAGAACAGGGAATCGCCGACCGTACAGGAGCTAAGCCAGCCGGTGCGGCTTTACGCCTCTCAGAGTCCGGCCAGCTTCAGCCAGTGCGTATAGAAACCTTCTGCGACACGGTTCAGCGCCCCGACCTTCTCGCTCAGGTTTTCGCGCATCTCATCAATGCTCTGCTGGCTGGGCTGGCTTGCATCGAGCAGGTGCGCCCAGTCGTCGAGCCAGCGCTGGATCAGCGCCTCGGTCATTTCCGGGTGCCCCTGCAGCGCCAGTACCTTGTCACCCCAGGCGAACGCCTGGTTGTCGCACCAGCGGCTGCTCAGCAGAGGCTGCGCCCCTTCCGGCATGGCAAAGGTGTCACCGTGCCACTGGAAGATGCTGAACGACTCGGGCAAATGTGCCAGCCAGGGACTGCCGGCTGACTCTGAGCGACGCTGCATGAGCTGGAAACCGGCTTCGGTGTAGGGCATACGGCGCACGCTGGCGCCGAGCGCCCTGGCCAACAACTGGCCGCCCAGGCAGTGGCCGATGATGGGAATGTCGCGCGCGATCAAGCGCTGCAGCGCAGTCACCTCGTCGGCAATCCAGGGCAGCGGGTCGTTTACGCTCATCGGTCCGCCCATCACGGCGACCGCCTTGGGCCGCTGCAGGTCGTAGCCGTGCAATTCGCCCAGGTCGACGCGCAGCACGTCGAAGCTGCAGCCACGCGCCTGCAGCACCTGCGCCAGGTGGGCTGGCGGGCAATAATCGATATGAGTCAGGATCAGAACATCAGCCATGAGCACCTCCGCCGCGCAGTCTGCGCGAGAAGAAGTGGCGAGTCGAGATAGGCTGGGGTTGAAGCCATCGGCCGGACAACCGGCCGATGGTCTGTGCTGGTAAATGCCGCTGCATTCACCCTAGCGCATGGCTGACGCTTTCACCTCCTGCGTGACGCCCCAGCCGTCCATCTTGCCGCCCAGCGGGACGACGATGGACTCCAGGTCATGTTCGAATTCGCCGATACCGGCATGGGTGGCGTACATCACTTTGCTGATCTGCAGGTGCCAGACGCCGTCCTCGCGGGCGGATATCTGGGCGTTGAGCGACTCGCCGCGAAAGTTTCTGGCGGCCATTCTGGCCCGTTCTTCGTCGGGGAAGATGGCGTAGAACTCGATCGGGTGAAACTGGGCGAAGTCGAATCCCCCTTCTTTCATCCGACGCAGCACCAAAGTGCTGGAGTCTTCGTGGAAGGCTGTGCTCATAAACGACCCCCTCTCAGGCTATGGATGGATAAACCGCTTTCCCATTGCGACCGCCCTGCGGACGGTGTCGCGACCCCTGTCGGGCATCTCTAAAAACGGCTTTTTAGAGAGTTCCAGTTGGTGCCGCCCCGAGAATCGAGCAGGTGCTCGATGTGTCTACTGCAAGCGTATCGACGACTGCCCGGCAGAGCGCCAGGCGGAAACCGTCTTTTCAAGGGTAGTCGCTGAACGAGGGTTTGGCGTCAGATGGAAAGCCTTTGTGACAAAGCCGGCGACCAGCGGCAATTGGCCAGCGTAAACCACAGGGCTCGAACGAGCGGCTCTAAACTCCGCGAGCGGCCCGCTGGAGGGCCTGCCCCCTCACACGCCTCGCTCACGGAGAAAGCCCACCACACGGGCGATGGCGTAATCCGCAGCGCGCAGCACGCCGACATGCGCCTGGAATACGTGCCACAAGGCCGGATAGCGCTCCAGGCGCACAGTCACCCCGGCCGCCTTGGCGCGCTCGGCCAGACGCAAGCTGTCATTGAGCAGCAACTCGTCTTCGCCCACCTGGATCAACGTCGGCGGCAAGCGGCTGAGATCGGCGAACAGCGGTGACATGCCCGGGTCATTGTGGGGTAGGTCGGGCGGGCAGTAGAGCTCGGCGGCTTGTTCGATCCAGCGCGGGTGAATCAACGGATCGCCGGCGGGCGGCTCGTGCATGTGCTCACCAGTAAAATCGGTGGCCGGCGAGAAGCACACCAGCGCTGCTGGCACCGGCAGGCCGAGCTCGATGATGCGCAGGCAGCCGACCAGGCTCAGGTTGCCGCCAGCCGAATCGCCACCAATGGCGATCTGCTGCGGCCCATAGCCCGCTTCCAGCAGCGCCTCGTAAGCGGCCACCACATCATCGCGCGCCGCCGGATAGGGATGCTCCGGCGCCAGGCGATAGTCCAGCGCACAGACCTCCAGAGCGCCGCGCTTGGCCAGGTTGGCGCAGATACCGCGATGGGTATCCGGCCCGCCGATCATGAAGGCGCCGCCGTGCAGATAGAGCAGCACGCTGCCGCTGCTGGCAGGCGGCCGATGCCATTCGCAGGGCCGCCCGGCCAGGGTCGCCGCGCTGCGGCTGACCCCGCGCGGCGTCAGGGTGATGGCGGTGAGCACGCGCAAGATGCGGCGCTGCGCCCGCACCGGCATCGGCGGCCGCACCAGGCCGCGAAAGAACAGGCGCAGAAAGCCGCGCAGCAGGCCACGCAGCAGCATTTGTTCAGCGGCCGGGGCTTTGAAATCAGCGGACGCAGTCATAGTCGGCAAGCTCCGGAGTGCGGGTCATGAGTCGATAGGTGAAGGTGAAACCCGGCCAGTTATTGGTGTGCTTGCCGGTAGCGGTCTTGTACCAGCTGTCGCAGCCCTGTGCCCATATCGTTCGATGAGTCGCCTGTTGCAGGCCGGCGTTGTAGTTGCGTTGCACCGCCGGGCGCAGATCGAGATAGCGCAGCCCCTGCTCGCGCAGCGCGCGCAGGCAGCCCAGCACATAGGCGTACTGGCTCTCCAGCATATAGAGAATGGAGTTGTGGCCAAGGTTGGTGTTCGGCCCATAGAGCAGGAACAGGTTGGGAAAGCCACTGACGCTAATACCCTTGTAAGCCTCGGCACCGTCCTTCCAGGCCTGGTTCAGGTCCACACCATCAAGGCCGCGAATACGCATCGGCGCGAGGAAATCGGTGGCGGTGAAGCCGGTGCCGTAGATCAGCACATCGCAGGGATGCTCACGACCATCGGCCGTCACCAGCGAATGCTCGCGCACCTCACGAATCGCCGAATCGACGATCTCGACATTGGCCTGCGCCAACGCCGGGAAGTAGTCGTTACTGATCAGGATGCGCTTGCAGCCCATGGGATAGTCCGGCTGCAACCGCGCTCGCTTGCCGGCATCGGGCAGTTGTCGCCGCAGATGGCGAGTGAAGCTGTGGCGAAACAGGCGCATCAGCCAGGGAAAGCGGATGAACGCCAGCGCACGGCCCTCGTGATGCAGGTATTGCAGCAGGCGGTCGGCGCGTTGCCACAGAGGGAAACGCTGTTTCAAGGCGATCTCCCAGGCGCGGTAGAGACGATCAGGCTTGGCCAGCACATAAGCGGCCGAGCGCTGGAACAGGTGCAGGCAGGCCACCTTCGGCTGGATCTGCGGTACGAACTGGATCGCCGATGCGCCGGTCCCGATCACCGCCACGCGCTTGCCGGTCAGGTCGAGATCATGGCGCCAGCGCGCCGAGTGAAAAGCCTCGCCGCGAAAGTGCTCCAGGCCAGGCAGCTTCGGGTAAGCCGGCCGATTGAGCTGGCCACAGGCGCTGACCAGCGCCTGCGCCTCGATCACCTCGCCTCCCGCCAGTTCGACCCGCCAGACGCACCGCTCGGCATCGAATTCGGCGCCGAGCACCTCGCTGTTCAGGCGGATATGCGGGCGCAACCGGTGTTTCTCCACGCATTGCAGAATATAAGCGTGGATTTCCGCCTGGGGCGCGAACTTGCGCGACCAGTCGTGCTTGGGCTCGAAGGAGAACGAATACAAGTGCGAAGGCACGTCGCAGGCGGCGCCCGGGTAGCTGTTGTCGCGCCAGGTGCCGCCGACTTCGGCAGATTTTTCCAACAGCAGGAAGTCGTCGTCACCGGCCTTGCGCAACTGCATGGCCAGGCCCAGACCGGCAAAACCGCTGCCGATGATCAGTACGCGCCAGGGCGTGTTCGTACGGGGGTTGTTATTCATTGTGGTCTCCCCGACCGTGTATGCCGATGAGCAGATGCTACTTGCCGCGACACGCCCCGGTTATGGCATAGTCGGCCAGGGTATTGTGATTTTCGGACAATCTATGTCAGCACCCTGGCCCGCACGACGCAGCATCACCAGCATTCAGCTACTGACCCAGCTAGGCCTCGATCTCGGCCTGAGCCTGGACAGATGCCTGCGCGAGACGGGGCTCAGCCCCGTGCAACTGGCCAGCCCGAACGGCGAAGTCGAAGCCCGGCGCGAGTTACGGCTGATCAGCAACCTGATCGGCGCGCTGCCCGCAGTCGAAGACCTTGGTCTGCAGGCCGGTCGGCGCTACCACGTGACCAGCTATGGCGCCTGGGGCTACGCCATTCTCAGCAGCGCCACGGTGCGCCAGGCCGCCGAGCTGGGCCTGCGCTATCACGGCCTGACCTACGCGTTCACCCGCATCAGCCTGAGCGTGGATGACGCTGTCGCCAGCCTGCACTTTGATGACAGCGCCCTCCCGCCGGCGCAGCATGACTTCATCGTACAACGCGACATGCTCGGCGCCCTGGTGGTGGTACGCGAGCTGCTCGGCAGCACGCTGCGATTGCTGGACGTGGAACTGCGCCAGGCCGCGCCGGCCGATCTCTCGCCTTTCATCGCCGCCTTCGGCCAGACGCCCCGCTTCGGCGCGGCGGGCAATCGAATGGGATTTGCCGCCGAGTTGCTGGACAACCCGCTACCGCGGGCCAATCCAGAACTGGTCAAGGCCTGTGAGCAACAATGCCAGGCATTGCTGGCGCGTCATCAATGGCACCAGGGTCTGGCCGGGCGCGTGCGTGAGTTGCTGCTGCAATCGCCAGGACAGATTGCCGATATGGAGCGCATAGCAGAGCGCCTGCACCTGAGCAGCCGTACCCTGCGGCGGCGCCTGATCGAAGAAGGCACCCGCTTCCGCACCTTGCAGGACGATGTGCGCCAGGCCCTGGCCGAAGAACTGCTGGCTGCCGGAGGCCTGAGCCTGGAGGAAATCGCCGAGCGCCTGGGTTATGGCGAACTGTCGAACTTCATCCATGCCTTCAAGCGCTGGAAAGGCATTACGCCAGGGCGCTATCAGCGCGAGGCGGTCGGCTGAACCGCTACCCCCTGCGCCGCCCGGTCGCCTCCAGTGCCAGCAAGCGCATATCGGCCTGAGCCAACAGAGCCAGGCGCTCGTGCTTGTCCAGGCGCTTCCAGCCCTTGATTTCCTGGCGGCTGCGGCCGCAGCCCAGGCAGATGTCTTTTTCGAATTCACAGACCTTGATGCAGGGATTCTTGCTCATTGCGTCTCCTAGACCAGGACGGGTCGGATGCAGGCAAGAATAAAGGTCTGGGTAAGCGAGCGTGATTGAAGGATTCGATACCCGGCTTAAACGTTGTCAATGCAACGGCTGATCGCCATCCAGTTCGCTTTCGACTGGCTCGCCCTCGCTCTCCTCGGCCAGACGCAGGTCATCGAAGTCGGTCTTGAGACCCTGCTCCATGTCTTCGAGCTCGGCCAGCAGGCTGCGGAAGCTGGTCTCTTCACGCGGCTCGGCCGCCTCGCCTTCCTCCTGCAGGGCCAGGTCAGCGCGCGCCTGCAAGCCTGCCGGCACTTCGGCGTCGTCATCCAGCGCCAGTTCGGGCTCTGGCTCGAGCTCGCGCAGCGCTGCGAGCGGCGGCAGTTCGTCGAGACTCTTCAGGTTGAAGTGATCGAGAAAGCCCTTGGTGGTGGCGAACATCGCCGGGCGACCCGGTACGTCACGATAGCCCACCACACGAATCCACTCACGCTCCAGCAACGTCTTGGTGATGTTGCTGTTGACCGCAACACCACGCACGTCCTCGATCTCACCGCGCGTGATCGGCTGGCGGTAGGCGATCAGCGCCAGGGTTTCCAGCAATGCACGGGAATAGCGCTGCGGGCGTTCCTCCCAGAGCCGGCCGACCCAGGGGGCGAAGCGTTCGCGGATCTGCAGGCGATAGCCCGAGGCCACTTCCTTCAGCTCGAAGGCGCGGCCCTCGCAGATTTGCCGTAGGATCTCCAGCGCCGCCTTGAACTGCGCCGGCTCGGGCCGCTCGCCCTCTTCGAAAAGCTCGAAAAGACGTTCGAGCGATTGCGCCTTGCCGGAGGCCAGCAGAAAGGCTTCGAGCAACTGGGCCAGGTCTTTGGGGTCGTTCAGGTTCATTCGGCACGGGCTCGGACGTGAATGGCGGCAAACGGCTCATTCTGCACCAGCTCCACCAAAGATTCCTTGATCAATTCGAGCACCGCCATGAAGGTCACCACCACGCCGAGCCGCCCCTCTTCGGCAGCGAAGAGCTCGACGAAAGGCACGAACGCCCCGCCCTTGAGGCGTTCCAGCACTTCGCTCATACGCTCGCGGGTGGACAATGCCTCGCGGGTGACCTGATGGCTTTCGAACATGTCGGCGCGGCGCAGCACTTCGGCCATCGACAGCAGCACCTCTTCCAGGCTGACGTCCGGCAGCAGCTTGCGCGCCCGGGCCTCGGGAGCGTCCAGCTTGGGTACGGTCACGTCGCGGCCGACGCGCGGCAGTTCATCGATGCCTTCGGCAGCGGCCTTGAAACGCTCGTACTCCTGCAGGCGGCGGATCAGCTCGGCGCGCGGGTCGTCCTCTTCTTCCTCGGCCTCGGCCGAGCGCGGCAGGAGCATGCGCGACTTGATCTCGGCGAGCATGGCGGCCATGACCAGGTATTCCGCAGCCAGCTCCAGGCGCACGGATTTCATCAGCTCGACATAGCCCATGTACTGCTTGGTGATCTCGGCCACGGGAATATCGAGGATGTCGATGTTCTGCTTGCGAATCAGATAGAGCAGCAGATCCAGCGGCCCCTCGAAGGCTTCGAGGAAGACTTCCAGGGCATCCGGGGGAATGTAAAGATCCAGCGGCAACTCGGTGACCGCCTCGCCGTAGACCAGGGCGAACGGCAGCTCCTGCTGGGCGCCGGCCTGGCTGTCCACGGCTGGCGTGGCGGTTTCACTCATCGGCCGCTGCTCCTTCAACGATGGTTCAGGCCCATGGCCATGCGCACTTCGGCCAGGGTGTTGCGCGCCTCGTCACGCGCCCGTTCGGCGCCTTCGGCAAGAATGCTGCGCACCAGGTCCGGGCTGTCCTCGTAATCCATGGCGCGTTGCTGCAGCGGCGCCAGTTCGGCCTGCAGCGCCGAGCACAGCGCGTTCTTGCAATCGAGGCAGCCAATCGAGGCGCTGCGGCAACCGTCGATGACCCAGTGCAATTGCTCGTTGTCGGAATACAACTGATGCAGCGACCAGACCGGGCAGCGCTGCGGCTCACCCGGATCGTCGCGGTGCACGCGCGCCGGGTCGGTGGGCATGCGCCGCAGCTTTTCCTCGATCTCGGCATCGCTGTCGCGCAGAAATATCGCATTGCCGCTGGACTTGGCCATCTTCTGCCCATCCAGGCCGGGCACCCGGGAAAACTCGGTGAGCAGCGGCTGCGGCTCGTTCAGAATCACCTTGCCGCCACCTTCGAGGTAGCCGTACAGACGCTCCTGATCGCCCAGAGTGATGCTGGTCTGCTCCTTGAGCAAGGCGCGCGCCGTCTCCAGCGCCTGGGCATCGCCCTGCTCCTGGTAGGCCTTGCGCAGGTTGCTGTAGAGCTTGCCGACTTTCTTGCCCAGCTTGCCGATGGCGGCCTCGGCCTTGAGTTCGAAATCCGGCTCGCTGCCATACAGGTGGTTGAAGCGGCGCGCCACTTCGCGGGCAAATTCGATGTGCGGCAGCTGGTCCGCCCCGACCGGCACCTGGCCGGCGCGATACAGCAGGATGTCCGCCGCCTGCAGCAGGGGATAGCCGAGAAAGCCGTAGGTGGAGAGGTCCTTGCCGCTGTGGCGCTCCTGCTGTTCCTTGTAGGACGGCACGCGCTCGAGCCAGCTGAGCGGGCAGATCATCGACAGCAGCAGGTGCAGCTCGGCGTGTTCCGGCACTTGCGATTGCACGAACAGTGTCGCGGAGCTGGGGCTGACGCCCGCGGCCAGCCAGTCCACGGCCACGTCCATGACGTGCTGGGAAAGCTGGCCGGCATCGGCGTATTCGGTGGTCAGCGCATGCCAGTCGACGATGCAGAAGAAGCAGTCGTACTCGTGCTGCAACCTGACCCAGCTCTTCAGCACGCCGTGATAGTGCCCGAGGTGCAGACGACCGCTAGGACGCATCCCTGACAGCACCCGACGTTCGGAGTCGTTAAGGCTCAAACCGTTCTATCCAAAATCCAGACAAGACCACGGAGTATAGGGTAGCTGCGCCCACAACGGAAAAGCCGGCGTCAGAGATCGTCGAACGGCGTCGGGTCGCCGCATCCGACGCGCAGCACTTCCGGGCTGTCGTCAGCGAGATTGACCACGGTGGACGCTTCCAGCCCGCCAAAACCGCCGTCGATGATCAGCTCGACATGGTGCTCGAGAATCTGGCGCATTTCGTAAGGGTCGGACATCGGCAGCTCTTCGCCCGGCATGATCAGACTGACGCTCATCAGCGGCTCACCCAGTTGCTCCAGCAATGCCAGGGCGATGGGATGACTGGGCACGCGGATGCCAATGGTGCGGCGCTTGGGATGCAGCAGCATGCGCGGCACTTCGCGGGTGGCGTTGAGAATGAAGGTGTAGGGGCCAGGGGTGTGGTTCTTCAACAGGCGGAAGGCGGTGGTATCGACCTTGGCGAACAGGCCGATCTGCGACAGGTCGCGGCATACCAGGGTGAAATTGTGCTTGTCGTCGAGCTGGCGCAGGCGGCGAATGCGTTCGACCGCGTTCTTGTCGCCAATGGCGCAGCCAAGGGCGTAGGACGAGTCGGTAGGATAGACCACCACGCCGCCGCCTCGAATGATTTCCACGGCCTGTTTTATCAGGCGTGCTTGTGGGTTTTCCGGGTGAACCTGGAAAAATTGACTCACGCTTGCTCCCTGCTCATGAAGTGACAGCGGATGGCTGTGCATGTTCGAAGCGCTCCCAGAGCGCAGTCAGGTCATCAGGCAACGGGCGGTACATGCCCAACTCCGACCAGTCGCCCGGCGCATGGAAATCGCTACCGACGCTGGCCATCAAGCCAAACTCGCGCGCCAGAATCGCCAGGCCACCGACTTGTTCGGCCGGCTGCATGCCATTGACCACTTCCAGGGCATGACCACCCGCTGCCGCGAAGTCGGCTACCAGGCGTCGACGCTTACTGCGAGTAAAGTCGTATTGCCACGGATGCGCCAGGCTGATCCAGGCCCTGGCCGAACGCAAGGTGGCAACGGTTTCTTCCAGCGCAGGCCAATGCTGCTTGACGTCGCCCAACTTGCCCGAGCCCAGCCATTTGCGAAACGCCTCGGCGCGATCCCGCACATGGCCGGCACGCACCAGAAACTCGGCAAAATGTGGACGCGCCGGCGCGTTGCCACTGTCGCCCAATTCCTGTTGGACAGCACGTGCGCCTTCAAGTGCGCCCGGCATGCCCTTGGCAGCCAGGCGTCGGTCGATTTCCTCGGCACGCTGCCAGCGCCCATGGTGCAGAGCGTCGATGGCAGCGCGCAGCGCGGGAGCTTCCCGCTCGAAGGCATACCCCAGCACATGGATGGTCGCCCCGCCCCAGGTGCAGGACAGTTCGATGCCATTGATCAGCTTCATGTCCAGGGCGGTCGCCGCGCGGCGCGCCTCATCGAGGCCTTCGAGGGTGTCATGGTCGGTCAGCGCCAGCAGCCGCACGCCGCGTTCGTGCGCCCGGGCCACCAGTACGGCGGGCGCAAGGGCGCCGTCTGAGGCGGTGCTGTGGCAGTGCAGATCGACAATCATGGCGGCGCTTTCGTTGAGATTGATGTTTGTTATTATGCCCCACATCTGTGCCAACGCCGTTGCCGTATGGCGCGAACACTTCACTCCCTCCCCGCTTCGACCCTAAATAAGGACTGAGATGCTCTACGCCATCATCGCCACCGACGTCGAAAATTCCCTGGAAAATCGTCTGGCCACCCGCCCCGCTCACCTCGCCCGTCTGGAGCAGTTGAAGCAGGAAGGTCGCCTGCTGCTGGCCGGCCCGCACCCGGCCATCGATAGTAACGATCCGGGCCCGGCGGGCTTCAGCGGCAGCCTGGTAGTTGCCGAGTTCGACTCGCTCGAGGACGCGCAGAACTGGGCCGATGCCGACCCGTACCGCGCAGCCGGGGTGTATGCCAGCGTAGTGGTCAAACCCTTCAAGAAAGTGCTGCCCTGACGTAGCACCATTCACGCGGCTTTCGCATACAAGGAATCGCGATGCGCACGATCCCGCTGTCCCTGCTGGTCACCCTGTTGCTGACCTGCGCCTCGCTGCAGGCAGAAGAAGAAAGTCTGCAACCTGCCCCAGAACAGGCAGCCGCAAGCGCTGAGCAGAGCGGGGAGCTCGAGCAGCGCCTGGCCCAAAGCGAGCAACTGCGCAACGAGCAGCAAGCCAGCAGCGCCGTGCAACTGCAGCGCCTGCGTCAGGAAAACCAACGCCTGCGCATGCAGCTCAAGGAAACCCAGGCGCAGACCCAGCCGCGCCTGCTCAGCGAGCATCAGACCTGGTTCGCCCTCGGCGCTGCCCTGAGCCTGGTGTCGATCTTGTTCGGCGCCCTGCTGCGAGGCTCGCGCAAGACTCGCCGCGAATGGATCAACTGAAGCCATGAGCCGTTTACTGCTGATCGATGACGACCAGGAGCTCTGCGAGCTGCTCGCCAGCTGGCTGACCCAGGAAGGCTTTCAGGTCACCGCCTGCCATGAAGCGGGCGGTGCGCGCCAGGCCCTTGCTTTACAGGCGCCTGACGCCGTGGTGCTCGATGTGATGCTGCCCGACGGCAGCGGCCTGGAATTGCTCAAGCAATTACGTGGCGAGCATCCGGAGTTGCCGGTGCTGATGCTTTCCGCCCGCGGCGAACCGCTGGATCGCATCCTCGGCCTGGAGCTGGGCGCCGATGACTACCTGGCCAAGCCGTGCGACCCTCGCGAGCTGACCGCACGCCTGCGTGCGGTACTCCGGCGCACCACCCCCGCCCCGGCCAGCAGCCAACTGGAACTGGGTGATCTCAGCTTCAGCCCCAACCGCGGCGTGGTCAGCATCGGCGGGCATGACGTTCCGCTGACGCTTTCCGAAAGCCGCCTGCTGGAGGCCCTGCTGCACCAACCGGGCGAGCCGGTGGACAAACAGGCGCTGGCACAGCTCGCCCTGGGCCGCAAACTGACTCTGTATGACCGCAGCCTGGATATGCACGTCAGCAATCTGCGCAAGAAACTCGGCCCGCACCCCGACGGCCGCCCGCGCATTCTCGCTCTGCGAAGTCGCGGCTATTACTACGCACCGTAATCGCTTGCCCCTTACGTAAACGCTCAGCAACATCGCCTTTACCCAAGCTTTACCCACGCCTGACTGCCCTTGACCTTGACCGCCGCATAATGAGCCCATCC
The DNA here is from genome assembly GCF_002439135.1 of Pseudomonas sp. UBA6323. Lineage (NCBI taxonomy): Bacteria > Pseudomonadati > Pseudomonadota > Gammaproteobacteria > Pseudomonadales > Pseudomonadaceae > Pseudomonas > Pseudomonas sp. UBA6323. Next base: position 67,141 of record NZ_DJSX01000034.1, read on the forward strand.
GGTACTTACCGGCCTCGGAACCTGTTTACGACCTGCTGCGCGTCGGCCCTGCTGCGTTGAAAACAGACTCGGAATGCTCATGTACGACAGTACACTCCGCCTCCTCGTCTGTTTTCGCCTTGCATGACTCTAGCTCGCTAGATCGTTAAACAGGTTCTTCAGACAAGGAGAATCACCATGCGCAAGACCCTCACCGCCCTGCTGCTCGCTGCCACTCTGCCAACCCTGGCCTTCGCCATGCCCGACGGCGGCCCGCGCCACCATGACCGCGGCCATGGCATGTTCAAGGAGCTGAACCTGAGCAAGGAACAGCGCCAGGAATTCCGCAAATTGATGGGCGAGCAGATGAAGACCCATCGCGATATCACCAAACGCTACCTGGACAAGCTGCCGGAAGCCGAGAAGCAGGCCATGAAGAAGGAGCTGGACCAGGCCCGCACCAACCAGCACAAGGCCCTGCGTGACCTGCTCAATCCCGAGCAGCAGAAAGCCTTCGACGAGCATCAGAAAAAAATGGAAGCTCGTCGCGCTGAAATGGCCGAATTCAAGGCCTGGAAGGCCGAGAAGGACAGCAAGACCAACTGATCCGTTACCCTAAACCCGCCGCCGCGCTCGCCGAGCCCGGCGGCTTTTGCGTGAGGAATCACCGTGCGTTCACTGTTCTGGCGCATCCTGGCGAGCTTCTGGCTGGCCATCGCTCTGGTGGCCGGTTTGTCGCTCCTACTTGGCCGCGCCTTGAATCAGGACGCCTGGATACTCAGCATGCATCCAGGCCTGGACGACATCGACAGCGAGTGGGTCAAACGCTACGAACAGCAGGGACCGGCCGCGGCGCAGGACTTTCTCGAACGACGCAAACGCAAGTACCGCATCGACACCCAGGTGCTTGGCGAGAGCGGCCAACAACTGGTCAAAGGCACCTTTCCATCGCGCGCAGCGGCTTTCGAGGCGCGTCACGGCGATGACCGTCGCCTGCCCTGGCGCCGCTTGACGGCCGAATACACCAGCCCGCAAAGCGGCGAGAGCTATCTGTTCATCTACCGCATTCCGCATCCTGAACTCGCGGCCTGGCACCGCGGCAGCCTGTTCTGGCCGCTCAGCGCCCTGGCCATAGCCCTGGTAGTGCTGACGCTGTTCAGCCTGATGCTGACGCTGTCGATTACCCGCCCGCTGGATCGCCTGCGCGGCGCCGTGCACGACCTCGGTCAGACCGCCTATCAGCAAAACAGCCTGGCGCGCCTGGCCACTCGCCGTGACGAACTGGGCCTGCTGGCCAAGGACTTCAACCGCATGGGCGAGCGCCTGCAGGGGTTGATCGGCAGTCAGCGCCAGTTGCTGCGCGATGTGTCCCACGAGCTGCGTTCGCCCCTGGCACGCCTGCGCATCGCCCTGGCCCTGACAGAACGCGCCGATGCCGCCGAGCGGGAAAAACTCTGGCCACGGCTAGGCCAGGAATGTGATCGGCTGGAGGCGCTGATCAGCGAAATCCTCGCCCTCGCCCGCCTCGACGCCGACCCTGGCGCCGCTCAGCCGGTAGACCTGCGCGCACTGCTCGGCAAACTGCAGGAGGATGCGCGCCTGACCACACCCCAGCAGCCGCTGCAAATAGAGCTTGATCAGGGCGTGCAACTGGAAGGCTGGCCGGACATGCTGGAACGCGCGCTGGACAACCTGCTGCGCAATGCCCTGCGCTTCAGCCCCGTTGACCAGCCCGTGGTCATCGACGTGCAGCGCCAGGGGCAGGACGTCCTGCTCAGTGTGCGCGACCATGGCCCCGGCGTGGCCAGTGAATACCTGCGGCAGTTGGGCGAGCCCTTCTTCCGCGCGCCGGGTCAGAGCGGTTCCGGCCACGGACTCGGGCTGGCCATCGCACGTCGGGCGGCGCAGCGCCATGGCGGTGAACTGCTGCTGAGCAACCACCCCGAAGGCGGTTTCGTCGCCACGCTCAGGCTGCCGGCCAGGCAACAGGCAGCCTGAGCCCCGCTCGCTCAGCCCTGCCAGGCGCTGACGAAATCCTCGACGTTCACCTCAGGTGCGCGGCGCAATTCACGCTCCGGCGTGCCAAGGTACAGATAGGCGATGATCTGCTCGTCCGCCGTCAGGCCCAGCCCCTTGGCCACGTGGGCGTTGTAAGCCATATCACCGGTACGCCAGACCGCGCCGACACCCTGCGCATGCGCCGCCAGCAAGATGCCATGGGCAGCACAACCGGCAGCGATCACCTGCTCGGATGCAGGCACCTTGGGATGCGCCTGCACCCGGGCGATCACCACCACCAGCAACGGCGCGCGCAGCGGCATGCTACGCGCCTTGCTCAGAGCCTCCGGCGCAGCCTGCGCATCGGCGACCTGCAAAGCGTCGGCGAACAGCTCGCCCATGCGTTCACGCGCCTGCCCTTCGACCGTGAGAAAGCGCCAGGGGCGCAGTTGGCCATGATCCGGCGCGCGCAACGCCGCGCGAAACAGCAGATCACGCTGCGCCGCGTCCGGAGCCGGGCCCACCAGGCGAGGAACGGAAACACGGTTGAGCAGTGCGTCGAGAGCCTCCATCGGCCACCTCCTTAAAACAAAGAAGGCGCATTCTCGATGCTGCAAGCTGCAAGCTGCAAGCTGACCAACGCACGGAGCGGATGTCGGAGCCTGTCAGGTCGTAGCCCGGATGCAATCCGCGGATCGCCGGCGCTGGTTTGCAGCCTGTGGTTTGTGGCGGCTCTCAGGCTACCCGGTCGGGCGAAATCACCGGCTGCACCGGCGGCGTCAGCGGCGGCAGGCCATGGGCCTGGCGCGCTTCATCGCAACGCGGGTTGTGCACACCGTTTTCCCAGGATGCCTCGAACTCGCGGCAACTGCTCGAACGCTGTTCGTACAGGGTGCAGCGCACTCCACAACCGACATCGCCCAGCAGTTGGGTACAGCGCGCCGGCTTGCTCTCGGTACCACGCATGGCGACGTAGTGAGGGCTGATCTGGATGACCTGCTCGTCCGGAACGCTACCGCCCGCGGATTGACACTCGCCCCAGAAGAAGGACACACGAAAAAACGCGCAGCAGGCGCCGCACGTGAGGCAGGGATTAGCTTCGGACATTTGAGGAAAACTCGGAAACCGACGGACGCCGGCAACTGGCGGCTATTCTATGCTTGGCTATACGCTTGTAAAGCCCCTTCACCGGGCACGTGTGAAAACTACTGCGCTCGGCCAGGCTGCGTTAAAAACAGGCTCGTGCGCGAGTCCGATCAAAATGCTCATTTACAGCTCGTAAACTGCGTTTTCTCACCTGTTTTGTGGGGCCGCCATCGGTATTGCCTGACCTTCGCTCGCTACGTTTCCACACACCCGACTGTTCCGGTTTACAGCTGCCCGTCCGCGGGTAGAATGGCGCACTTTAGAACCCGCCAGAGCCCTTTACATGGCCTTGCCGACGCTGCGCATCATCGGTTTCATCATCGGCATATTTCTTATTACCCTGGCGGTCAGCATGGCCATTCCTATGCTGACCCTGCTGATTTTCGAACACCCGGAAGACCTCAATGCCTTCCTCTGGTCCAGCCTGATCACCCTGATCACCGGGCTTGCGCTGGTGATTCCCGGCCGCCCGCAGAATGCCCAGTTACGTCCACGCGACATGTATCTGCTGACCACAGGAAGCTGGACACTGGTGTGCGCATTTGCTGCCCTGCCACTGATGCTGATCGCGCACATCAGCTACACCGACGCCGTCTTCGAGACCATGTCCGGCATCACCACCACCGGCTCGACCGTACTGACCGGGCTCGACAGCATGTCGCCCGGCATCCTGATCTGGCGCTCGATGCTGCAGTGGCTGGGCGGCATCGGCTTCATCGGCATGGCCGTGGCGATTCTGCCGCTGCTGCGCGTCGGTGGCATGCGCCTGTTCCAGACCGAATCCTCGGACTGGGGCGAGAAGGTAATGCCACGCTCGCACATGGCGGCCAAATACCTGCTGTTGCTCTACGTCGCGATCACCCTGTTCGGTGTGCTGGCCTACTGGGCGGCGGGGATGGAGCCTTTCGATGCGCTCAACCACGCGATGACCTCGATCTCCACCGGCGGTTACTCGACCTCCGACTCCTCGCTCGCGCACTGGCCACAACCGGCTGTGCACTGGACAGCGATCGTACTGATGCTGCTCGGCGGCATGCCCTTCATGCTCTATGTCGCCTTCGTCCGCGGCAATCGGCAGGCGCTGTTCAAGGATCATCAGGTCCGCGGCTTCATCGGTTTTCTGCTGCTCACCTGGCTGGTATTCGGCACCTGGCTGTGGATCAACTCGGACTACACCTGGCTCGACGCCTTTCGCATCGTCGCGGTGAATGTCACCTCCGTGGTCACCACCACCGGCTTCGCCCTGGGCGACTACACCACCTGGGGCAGCTTCGCCGTGCTGCTGTTCTTCTACCTGACCTTCGTCGGCGGCTGCTCGGGCTCTACGTCTGGCGGCCTGAAGATCTTCCGTTTCCAGGTCGCCTACGTGCTGCTCAAGGCCAACCTGATGCAGCTGGTGCATCCACGCGCGGTGATCAAGCAGCAATACAATAACCACAACCTGGATGAAGAGATCGTCCGCTCGCTGATCACCTTCTCCTTCTTTTTCACCATCACTATTGGCGTACTGGCTTTGGCCCTGACTCTGGTCGGCCTGGACTGGGTGACCGCACTGAGCGGCGCTGCCACCGCCGTGTGCAACGTCGGCCCCGGCCTCGGCCCGATCATCGGCCCGGCCGGCAACTTTGCCAGCCTGCCGGATTCGGCCAAGTGGCTGCTCAGCGCCGGCATGTTGCTCGGCCGCCTGGAAATTCTGACCGTGCTGGTGCTGGTCACCCGCAGCTTCTGGAAGCACTGACCGATGCCCATCTCCAGCCTGCGCATCCTCGCCTTCATCAATGGCATCTTCCTGGTCACCCTGGCAGTGAGCATGCTGGTGCCGGTAATCACCCTGTTGATTTTCGAACAGCCGCAAGACATCAATGCCTTTCTCTGGTCCAGCCTGATCACCGCGATCGCCGGCATCGCCATGATCGCTCAGGGCAGACCGAAGCAGACGCAGCTGCGCCCACGCGATATGTACATGCTCACCGTGTCGAGCTGGGTGATGGTGTCGATCTTCGCTGCGCTGCCGTTCGTCTTTGCCGAACGCGCGAGCATCACCGATGCCTATTTCGAGAGCATGTCGGGTATCACCGCCACTGGCGCCACGGTGTTCAGCGGCCTCGACGACATGTCTCCCGGCACGCTGATCTGGCGCTCGCTACTGCATTGGCTGGGCGGCATCGGCTTTATCGCGATGGCAGTGGCGATCCTGCCGATCCTGCGCATCGGCGGCATGCGTCTGTTCCAGACCGAATCTTCGGACCGCTCGGAGAAGATCATGCCGCGCTCGCACATGGTCGCCAAGTACATGGTGCTGGCCTATGTCGGCCTCAGCACACTCGCTGTGCTGGGCTTCTGGCTGGCGGGGATGGGGTTGTTCGACTCGATAAACCACGCCATGTCCGCTATCGCCACCGGCGGGTTTTCCACCTCGGACTCGTCATTGGGCAAATGGCAGGCACCGGCCATCCATTGGGTTGCCATCGTGGTAATGGTGCTTGGCAGTCTGCCCTTCGTACTCTACGTCGGCGCCCTGCGCGGCAATTACCGCGCCCTGCTGCGCGATGCCCAGGTGCACGGATTTCTGCTGTTGCTGGTGGGCAGTTGGTTCATCCTGGCCAGCTGGAAATGGCTCACAACGGACTTGTACTGGCTCGATGCGCTACGCCTGGTAGCCGTGAACATCACCTCGATCATGACCACAACCGGCTTCGCCGTGGGCGATTACCATATGTGGGGCCCCTTCGCGAGCATGATGTTCTTCTATCTGGGCTTCGTCGGCGGCTGCTCCGGCTCCACCGCCGGGGGCCTGAAGATCTTCCGTTTCCAGGTCGCCTATATCCTGCTCAAGGCCAACCTCAAACAGCTCATCCATCCCCGCGCGGTCATCAAGCAGCAGTACAACCGCCACCGGCTGGATGAAGATATCGTTCGCTCGATCCTCGCCTTCGCCTTCTTCTACACCATCACCATCGCCACCCTGGCGCTGGCGGTCGCCATGTGCGGAGTGGACTGGATCACCGCACTGACCGGCGCAGCGGCCATGGTGTCCGGCGTTGGCCCGGGAATGGGCGAGATGGTCGGCCCGGCCGGCAACTACGCCACCATTCCCGACCTGGCCAAATGGCTACTGAGCTTCGGCATGCTGCTCGGGCGCCTGGAAATCCTCACGGTGCTGGTGCTGCTGTTCCCGGCCTTCTGGCGTCACTGAGCGCGCGCACTACGCAAGCCCGCGACGCGCTCGGTATTCGCCAGGCGTTTCGCCGAACCAGCGGCGAAACGCCCGGAAGAAGTTGCTCGGATCGGCGAAGCCCAGTAGATAGGCTATCTCCAGCAGGGTCAGGTCGACCTGGCCGAGGTACTGTTCGGCCAGCTCACGGCGGGTGTCGTCGAGCAGTTGCTGATAGCTGGTGCCCTCCTCCTGCAAGCGCCGTTGCAGGGTGCGTTGCGACAGATGCAGCGTCTGCGCCACCACTTCGCGCCGTGGCTCGCCCTGTGGCAGCAGACGGCACAGCACTTGGCGTGCCTGGTGAGTGACCCGGCTGCTGCAGAAACGCGCCAGGTATTCGCCGGCGAAACGATCATGCAGTTGTGCCAGCGCTTCGTTGGCACTGGGCAGCGGCGATTCCAGATCGGCGCGCTCGAAGATCAGCCCGTAGTGCTCGGCATTGAACTTAAGCGGCGCCTGGAAAACCTGCTGATACGGGACCAGATCGGGCGGCGGCGGGCCTTGCAGACGAATCTCGCGCGGGCGCATGGGTTTGCCGGTCATCCAGCGGCAGAACGCCAGGCAGTAGGCCAGCGACGCCTCGGCGCTCTGCCGGGCCGGCGGCAGACGATCGCCATGAATGGCCAGGGTCAGGGCATAGCCGTCGGGTTGTGGCAGGAAATTCAGATCCGCGCCCTCGCCGATGATGCGCTGATAGCGCACCAGACGGGTGAAGCCGTCGCGCAGGTTGCGGCTGGACATCAGCGCGTAGCCCACCACATGGAAGGAGGCCGGGCGCACCACCTGCGCCATGTTCAGGCCAATCGCCGGGTTGCCCGACAGCGCCACGGCGCGCTGCCACAGACGGGTCATGCCATCCTGCGGGAAGCGCGCGTCCGGGTCGTTCAGGGCGGCGTAATCCATCTCCAGCTCGGCGAACAGGCTGATGCAGTCGACGCCGCCCAGCTCGAGCGCCTGCACGATGGCCAATGCCCAGTTGGAAGAGGTGGTTCTTTCACTCATCGTCTTGTTCTTATGATCAATCAGCAAGGCCATCGTTGGCGGCGCAAGGATACTAGACTGGCACCTTAAGTCAGTGGCCCACGGAGACAGCGCCTTTACACTGACCGTGACAATAACAGGAGGTGCGCCATGACCGCCCAGACCAACGAACGCTACCAGAGCTTTGCCGAGTTCTACCCCTACTACCTGCAGGAGCACAGCAATCCGGTATGCCGCCGCCTGCACTACGCGGGCAGCCTTCTGGTGCTGGCGATCCTCGCCTATGCCCTGCTCACGCAGCAATGGCTGTGGCTGCTGGCCATGCCGCTGGCCGGCTACGGCTTCGCCTGGGTCGGCCACTTCATCTTCGAGAAGAACCGGCCCGCCACCTTTCAGTATCCGCTGTACAGCCTGATGGGCGACTGGGTGATGCTCAAGGATGCCTTCACCGGCCGTATCCGTTTCTAATCGGCAGCTCACACTAAAACAACAAGAACGAGAAGAACCATGAATAGCCGAGCCCGCTTCACCCATATGCAGGACGGCCAGGTCGAGGACTGGGCCATCATCGCCCAGGACTTCGCCGCCTATGCCGCCCAGCTACCCTCACGCATCCTGGCTCACCTGCGCCTGCTCGATGGCGATTTCGGCGGCTTTCCGGTGGACCGCCTGACCCACTCGCTGCAAACGGCCACCCGCGCCTATCGCGACGGCCGTGACGAGGAGTACGTGATCTGCGCACTGCTGCACGACATCGGCGACACCCTTGGCAGCTACAACCATCCGGACATCGCTGCGGCCATCCTCAAGCCCTTCGTCAGCGCCGAGAACCACTGGATGGTGGAGAAACATGGCATTTTCCAGGGCTATTACTTCTTCCATCACCTGGGCATGGATCGCCACCTGCGCGACCAGTTCAAGGATCACCCGCAGTACCAGGCGACCATCGACTTCTGCGCCAGGTACGACGCCGCCGCCTTCGACCCGTACTACGAAAGCCTGCCGCTGAGTTTCTTCGAGCCGATGTTGCAGCGCGTGTTCGCCCGACCGAAGAACTCCATCTACCTGGCTGCCATGGACAGCGCCGGCGCCTGACCGCTGGCCACTGTTATGCCACCGTTCGGCGGCCATGCTTGGCTGGCCGCCACCCCTTGGTTATGATCCCCGCCCAGCGAGCCTCTGGCTCAGGTCTTGCAGACCAGCCAGGCGTCCAGCAGAGACGCCAGAAATCCAGCAGGGACAGTTCCAACCGATGAAGCCAGCAACCATCAGCCGCGCCAGCGGGCTGCCGACTCCGCCTTTGCGCGAATACTATTCGCGCGTGCTGGCCTATATAGCCGCCGCTGCCAGCATCGCGGCGGGTACCTACGTGGGCCACTTCGCCTACGACATTCTGTGGATGGTGCCCTACGCCCTGCTCTACCCCCATCTGGCGCACAATCTCAGCCGCCGGTTCAAGCGCGACCATGCCAGACAGACCGAGGTGACCCTGCTGGTCTTCGATGCCCTGCATGCTGGCGCGTACTGCGTACTGCTGGGTTTCGCCGTCGTGCCCAGCCTGATGTTCCTGCTGATCCTCTGCTTCAGCGCCCTGGTAGTCGGCGGTCTGCGCTATCTGGGTCTGGCGCTGCTGGTAGCCGCCAGTGGCACGGCGCTGTGCGCTGCGCTGGTGGATGTACAGCCCAATCCGGACACACCGACGCTGGTGGCACTGGTCAGCATCCTCTTCGCCACCCTGTACATCTGCATCACCGCGTACTTCGTCAACCAGCAGGGCCTGCGTCTGGCGCAGGTGCGCAGCGAGATCAAACGCGAGCAGGAAAAGGCCGCGCGCCTGGCGCGCAACCTGGCCAAGTACCTGTCGCCGCAGGTGTGGGAGTCGATCTTCACCGGCAAGAAAAGCGTGCGCCTGGAGACCCAGCGCAAGAAGCTCACGGTGTTCTTCTCCGATATCAAGGGCTTCACCGAACTGTCGGAAGAACTCGAAGCCGAAGCGCTGACTGACCTGCTCAACACCTACCTCAACGAAATGTCGAAGATCTGCCTGAAATACGGCGGCACCATCGACAAGTTCATCGGCGACTCGGTGATGGTGTTCTTCGGCGACCCCAGCAGCAACGGCGCCAGAAAGGATGCGGTCGCGGCGGTTTCCATGGCCATCGCCATGCGCAAGCACATGAAGGTGCTGCGCCAGCAGTGGCGCGCCCAGGGCATCACCAAGCCGCTGGAAATTCGCATGGGCCTCAACACCGGCTATTGCACCGTGGGCAACTTCGGCGCTGACACGCGCATGGACTACACCATCATCGGCCGCGACGTTAACCTCGCCAGCCGCCTGGAGAGCGCCGCCGAGTCCGGCGAGATCCTGATCTCCCACGAGACCTACTCGCTGGTCAAGGACGTGATCATGTGCCGCGACAAGGGCCAGATCACCGTCAAGGGCTTCACCCGCCCGGTGCAGATCTATCAGGTGGTGGATTTCCGCCGCGATCTGGGTGCCACCTCCAGCTACGTCGAGCACGAGCTGCCGGGCTTCTCCATGTATCTGGACACCAACGGCATCCAGAACTTCGACAAGGAGCGGGTGATCCAGGCGCTCAACCAGGCTGCTGAGAAGCTGCGCGACAAGGTCATTCTCTAATTCGCGGCTGAGGCCGCTTACATGAACGGTGCGTCTTCACCGTTCTCTGTAGGAGCGAATTTATTCGCGATGGATCAATCCAGAATCGCGAATAAATTCGCTCCTACAGTAAGCAGAACTCAATCCGGTGGTGATTGAGCGGCGCGCACGCAATGCATCCGAGCTACATGCTTCCCACAGGGCGCGTAGGAGCGGCTTCAGCCGCGATAAAAGCCGCTTACAAGGCGGTATCCGGTAACGCCTCAACCAACCTCACCGGCTCGCCATCGATCAGTGGCTGCAACGCCAGAAACTCCACCGCCGAAGCCCGCCAGGACTGCGCCGCAGCCAGTTCCGCGCAACGCCCTCGATCCAGCTCCAGCGCCGCCAGGCAGGCGCTGCGCAGATCCTCGTCCATCACCCCGCTCTGCCCTTGCAGCACAACGTCAAGCGGCCCTGCCACCGGGAAGGCCGCCACCGGCGTACCGCAGGCCAGCGCCTCCAGCATCACCAGGCCGTAAGTATCGGTACGCGAGGGAAAGACCAGCACCGAGGCATCCTGATAGCTCTCAGCCAATGTCTGGCCGTGGCGATAACCGAGAAAGCGCACCTGCGGATACTGCTGTTGCAGCGCCTCGCGCTGCGGGCCATCGCCGACCACGCATTTTTCGCCAGGCAGGTCCAGATCGAGAAAGGCCTGCAGGTTCTTTTCCGCAGCGATACGGCCGACATAGAGAAATACTGGTCGCAAAGGCCTTGGTCGCATCTCGTCCGGGCGAAACAAGCGCGTATCCACACCCTTGCGCCACAGTTGCAGCCTTTGCAGATCCCAGCCGGCGAACTCCTCGCGCAGGCGCTCGGTGGTCACCAGTACCGCCTGGCTGCGCCGATGGAAAGCGCGCAGCCAGGCGTAGCCCCAGCGTGGCGCGATCCACGGCCAGCGGGTACTGACGTATTCGGGAAAACGTGTGTGGATGGCCGTGGAGAAGGCCAGGCCACGCTTGGCCAGCCAGCGCCGCGCCGCCCAGCCCAGCGGCCCTTCCGTGGCGAGGTGAACACAGTCGGGACGAAAGTCGCGGATTGCCCCACCCACTCGCCAGAGGTCCCATACCAGTGGAATCTCCGGGTAAGTTGGGCAAGGCACGCTACGAAAATCCGCCGGTGACAGCAGCTTGACCTGATGACCCAGCGCGCGCAGCTCGGCGACCAGCGCGGCCAGACTGGTCACCACGCCATTGACCTGTGGCGACCAGGCGTCGGAGACGATCAGAATCCTCATGCGCCGGTCTCGAGCACGACGCCCTGCTCCTCGCCGGCTTGTCGCACCTGCGCTTCGGCCAGGCGATAGAGCTCGATCTGCCCGTCCCAGTGCTCGATCAACGCCGTGCAGGACTCCACCCAATCGCCGCAGTTCATGTATTCCACACCGCTCACCTGACGAATCTCGGCATGGTGGATGTGGCCGCAGACCACACCCTGCAGGCCGCGCTTGACGCATTCGTGGGCGATGGCTTCCTCGAAGTCGCTGATGAAGTTCACCGCGGTCTTGACCTTGTGCTTGAGGTAGGCCGAAAGCGACCAGTAGCCATAGCCCCAGCGGCTGCGCCAGTGGTTGAGCCAGCGGTTGAGGGTCAGGGTGAATTCGTAGGCCGAGTCGCCGAGGAAGGCCAGCCAGCGGTGGTAACGGGTGATCACGTCGAACTGGTCGCCATGGATCACCAGCAACTGGCGACCATCGGCCGTGACGTGCACCGCCTCGTCGACCAACTGGATATTGCCCAGCAGCAGACTGGAGTAGCGCCGGAGGAATTCGTCGTGGTTGCCGGTGACGTAGATCACCTCGGTGCCGCGCTTGCTCATGGTCAGCAGACGGCGGATGACGTTGGTGTGCGCCTGCGGCCAGTAGATGCCGCCGCGCAGCTTCCAGCCGTCGATGATGTCGCCCACCAGGTAGATGCGATCGGCATGGTAGCGCTTGAGGAAGGCCGCCAGATGCTCGGCCTGACAATCGCGAGTGCCGAGGTGCACGTCGGAAATCCACAGGGTACGGACACGTTGCTTGCGGCTGGGCTTGGCGAGCTGGGCGCTGGTCATGGGCGGCCTCCGGCTGGGTTTAGACGAGCTTGAGGCGTTGCGGTGAAAGACCTGTGACAGGCAAAAGACCGTTCGATGACGCAGCATCATCGCCAGCCAGGCGTTAAACTTCGCGCGCTGCCGAGGAAATTGTCATGTCCCCAATCCTGTCCCTGCGTCACTACAGCCACGAAGTGCTCAGCCACAGCCACGAACACGCCCAACTGGTGTTCGGCCTGGCTGGCGAACTGCAATTCGAAGTGGACGGTCAGGGCAGCCGGGTGCTGCGCCATCATCTGGCGGTGGTGCCGGCTGAATCGCGTCACACCTGCGGCAGCCCGCGCGGTAGTCAATGCCTGGTGCTAGACCTGCCGGCCAACGACTGGCTCGAGCGCCAGCTTGGCCACCATGCGAGCGATATCCAGCGTTTGCTGGACAAACCCAACGCCCTGCAGCTCGATCCGGCGCAGGGCCAACTGCTCAACTGGCTGGCCAGCAGCCCAGTCAATGACCCGGTCATCGCTGGCCAGGGCGCGGCTCTGCTGCTCGGCAGCCTGGCCTGCAGCCGCCTACATGCCGAAGCGACCGGCTTGCCGATGGCAGCCCTGGACCGCTATATCGAGCAGCACGCCGCGCATCCGCTGCAGGTGGCGGACCTGGCGCGCCTGGCCGGTCTGTCAGTGGCGCGCTTCCATGCGCGCTTTCTCGCCGAGACCGGGCGCACGCCCATGGAACACATTCGCCAGCGACGTCTGCAACTGGCCGAACAACTGTTGCGTTGCAGCGACCTGGCCGTTGGCGAAATCGCTTGCCGTGTCGGCTACAGCTCGCAAAGCGCCTTCACCGCAGCCCTCTCCCGTCACCTGGGCATGACGCCGCGGCAGGTGCGCCGCATTCGCTAGCCGTCTTCCGGGCGCCGCTCATGAAGCGCGTCCGGACTTCATTCGGGCTACGGCTGGTGTCGAGAGCCTGGCGACAAAACTCATCACTCCTGCGACAGACAGCTGGCGTCTGCGACACCTAGACTGCGCCGCATCATCGAGGAGTACCCCATGCAAACCATCGAATGGCAGGATTTCGAAAAAGTGCAGCTGCGCGTTGGCACCATTCGCAGCGCCCGTCCCAATGAAAAAGCGCTGAAGCCGGCCTATGTGCTGGAGGTAGATCTCGGCGAACTGGGTCTCAGGACCTCCAGCGCGCAGATCACCGCGCATTACACCTGTGAAGAGCTGGTCGGTCGCCAGGTGCTTTGCGTGTGCAACTTCGCCCCCAAACGCATCGCCGGCGTCCGTTCCGAAGTGCTGGTCACGGGTGTGTATGACAGCGACAACCGAGTGGTGCTCGCCGGCTTCGACAAGCCGCTGGCCAACGGGGCGCGCCTGGTATGACCGAGCGTAACGCCCTACTGGCGATTCACCTGGGTGCACTGCTGTTCGGCCTGTCCGGCATCTTCGGCAAGCTGGCGGCCACCACGCCGAACATGATCGCAGGTGGCCGCGCCTTCTTCGCCGTCATTGCCCTGGCCCTGGCCGCGCTGCTCTGGCGCAGCCGCAACGCGGTTCGCCCGAGTCTGCGGCAGATCGCCCTGCTGGCACTCGGCGGTCTGCTGCTGGGTACGCACTGGGTCACCTTCTTCGAGTCGGTGAAAGTATCCGGCGTGGCCATCGCCACTCTGGGTTTCGCCAGTTTCCCGGCCTTTACCGTGATGCTCGAAGGCCTGCTGTTTCGCGAACGCACCCGCCCTGGCGAGTTCGCCATGGTCGGCGTGGTATGCGTAGGGCTGATACTGGTCACGCCCGAATTCAGCCTGGACAGCAGTGCCACCGTCGGCCTGCTGTGGGCAGTATTGTCGGGTTTTCTGTTCGCCCTGCTGTCGCTGCTCAATCGGGCCAGCACACGTGGCCTCGACCCGGTAAAGGCCGCGCTGTACCAGAACATCACCGTGCTGCTGTGCTTCCTGCCGCTGGCCTGGCCAATGCTACCCAGCGTGCGCCCGGTGGATTGGCTATGGCTGGCCATGCTCGGTATCTTCTGCACGGGGCTGGCGCACAGTCTGTTCGTTGCCAGCCTGCGCGTGCTCAAGGCGCGTACCACAGCGGTGATCTTCGCCCTGGAGCCGGTCTATGGAATTCTGTTCGCCTGGTGGCTGTTCAGCGAGCAGCCGACATTGCGCATGCTGGCCGGCGGCGTACTGATCGTCAGCGCCATTTTCGTTTCGGCACGGATGGCGCGCTGAACAGAGGTTTAACGGTCGTTATGACCCAGATCGCGACCGGGATCGATCTGATCGCGCACCCGCTGCTTGAGCACCTTGGCCTCGGGGAAGCCGCCATCGGCCTTGCGCTCCCAGATCTGCTGGCCATCGCAGAGAATGCGAAACACCCCGCCGGTACCGGGCTCCAGGGCCACCCGCGCCAACTCATCGGCAAAGGTGCTGAGCAGCTCCTGAGCCAGCCAGGCGGCGCGCAGCAACCACTGGCATTGGGTGCAATAGGTAATGACGATTTCCGGCTTGTGATCAGGCATGGCATCGGCTCTACAGTGGGGCTTGGTGCCTATAATAGCGGCCTTTGTCCCTGCTCCCTGCCGGAAACTGCCATGCGTCGCCTGCTCGTTTCACTGATCTGCCTGTTCGCCCTGTCCAGCCTGCCCGCCATCGCAGCCGAACGCGTCGGTCTGGTGCTGTCGGGCGGAGCCGCCCGCGGCCTGGCGCACATTGGCGTGCTCAAGGCGCTGGAGGAGCAAGGCATCCGCATCGACGCCATCGCCGGCACCAGCATGGGCGCCATCGTCGGCGGCCTGTACGCCGCCGGCTATTCGGTGCCGGAGCTGGAACGACTGGCGCTGGAGCTGGACTGGCAGCAGGCGCTCTCCGACTCACCGCCGCGCGAGGACGTGCCCTTTCGCCGTAAGCAGGACGACCGTGATTTCCTGATCAAGCAGAAGCTCAGCTTCCGCGATGACGGCAGCCTGGGCCTGCCGCTGGGCGTGATCCAGGGCCAGAACCTGGCGCTGCTGCTGGAGAGCCTGCTGGCGCACCGCAGCGCCACGCGCGACTTCGATCAGCTGCCTATCCCCTATCGCGCCGTCGCCACCGATGTGGTCACGGGTGAGCAAGTGATCATGGGCACCGGCCACCTGCCGCAGGTGATGCGTGCCAGTATGTCGATTCCCGCGGTATTCGCCCCGGTGGAGGTGGATGGCCGCCTGCTGGTCGACGGCGGCATGGTCAACAACGTGCCGATCGATGTCGCGCGGCAGATGGGCGTCGATCACGTCATCGTCGTCGACCTGGGCATGCCGCTAAAACCGGCCAAGGAGCTGCTCACCGTGGTCGACGTGATGAACCAGTCGATCAATCTGATGATGCGCAAGAACTCCGAGGAACAGCTACGCACGCTGACCACCGACGATGTGCTGATCCAGCCACCGCTGGCCGGTTTCGGCGTCGCCGACTTCAACCGTGGCGAGCAGATGCTCGATGCCGGTTACCGCGCCACGCAGATCAAGGCCGAACAGCTGGCGCGCCTGCGCACCAACGGCGCCGGCAGCCCGGCGCTGGCCATGGCGCGCACCCGCGAGCAGCGCAATCCGGTCATTCGCGAGATCCACGTGGAGAACGACTCGAAGGTCGGCGACGCAGTGATCCGCCGGCACATCCGCCAGCCGTTGGGCGAGCCGCTGGACATGGATCGCCTGCAAAAGGACATGGGCACGCTCTACGGCCTGGACTACTTCGAACGCGTGCAGTACCGCGTAGAGCCGCTGGACACGCGCGGCAGTGCCCTGGTGATCGATGCCAGGGGCAAACGCACCGGCACCGACTACCTGCGCCTGGGGCTGAACCTGGCCGACGACATGCGCGGCGACAGCGCCTTCAACATCGGCGCGAGCTACCGAATCAATGGTATCAACGAACTGGGCGCCGAGTGGCTGACGCGCCTGCAACTGGGTGATCGTCAGGAGCTCTACAGCGAGTTCTACCAGCCACTGGACGCCGGCTCACGCTACTTCGTCGCGCCGTATCTGCTCGGCGAGGCGCAGAACGTCGAATCGATCCTGGACAACGACCCCATCGCCGAGTACCGCCTGGAACGCTATGGCTATGGCCTCAACCTGGGCCGACAAATCGCCAACAACGGCGAAATCCGCTTCGGCCTCGGCCAGGCCTGGGGCGAGGCGGACGTGCGCGTCGGCGAACGCGACCTTCCCAGCTTCAGCTTCAGCGAGGGTTATTACGAGCTGCTGTACTCCTTCGATACGCTGGACAACCTCGACTTCCCACGTACCGGTGAAGACATCGGACTGATGCTACGCAAGTATGACCGCGGCCTGGGCTCGGACGACGATTATCGCCAATGGCAGCTGAAGCTGGACAAGGCCTACAGCCACGGGCCCAACACCTGGCTGTTCGGCGGACGCTATGGGCGCACCCTGGATCAAGCGCAGGTGGTCACCTCGGGCTTCATCCTCGGTGGTGCGCAGGAGCTTTCAGGTTTTCGTCAGGACTCGCTGAGCGGCCAGAACATGGCATTGGCGCGGATGGTTTACTACCGGCGAATGACGCAAACCTCGCTGCTGCCGCTGAACTTCCCGCTGTACTTGGGCATGTCGCTGGAGCGTGGCCGCGCCTGGAACAACGACAACGCCTTCGACAGCGGCTACATCAATGCGGCCAGCGTCTTCCTCGGCCTGGACACTCCGCTGGGCCCGCTCAACTTCAGCTACGGCTTCAACGACGAGCGGGAAAAAGCGCTGTATCTGAACCTGGGCAAGAGTTTCTGAAACGACGAGGCCGCGCAGATGCGCGGCCTCGTCGGGAGCAGCAGGGTCGATCAGGCGATTTTTTCCAGCAGCTGGCGTGCGGCCTTTTTCTGCTCGTCGTCACCATGGTCGATCACCTCATTGAGGATGTCGCAGGCGGCAGCGATATCACCCTGTTTGATGTAAGCCAGGGCCTGGTTGAGCTGGGTCATGTGCTCGGGGTTGCCTGCCAACTGATCGATATCGCCCTGCAGCGCTGCGGTGGCATCGGCGTCGCCAGCGAAGGTGTCGAGGAAGTTGTCGTCCACTTCGTCGCTCAGCACCATTTCCATCTCGCTGAAGGCGCTCAACTGCTCGTCCTCATGGTGCAGTTCGAACACCTCGGGCAGCTCCTGCAGGTTGCTGGCGAACGACGAATCGAACTCCGGCTCGGCAGGTGCCTTGGACTTGGCTTTGGCCTTGGCCGGGAACGGGCTGACCAGATCCCAGTCGGCGTCCAGCGACAGGTCATCGAGGTTGAGCTGGAAATCGGTTTCTGCCACGGGCTCGGCCATGGGCTGCGGCGCAGCGACAGGCTCGCTCGGCGCCTGCTGCGAGGCCTGCAGGCTCGGATGACGGGCCTTGAGCGCGTCGATACGGGCAGCGTCGAACGCCTCGGCACGCAGCACCGCCTCTTCACGGGCGAAACCCGCGCCATCGCCCTGCATCGCCAGAACTTCCAGCAGACGGAAGCGCAGATCACTGCGTTGCGGTTGCTGAGCCAAAGCCTTGCTCAGCTCGCCACGCGCCTCGCTGATACGCCCATAGGCGATGTAGACATTGGCGGCCTCGAGCGGGTCGACTGGCCCTGGCGCACGTGCGGGAGCCGGGGAAGGCACCACCTTGGCCACCGGCGCAACGGCTACCGGAGCGACGACCGCAGCACCTTGAGCGCGGACAGGTGGCTGCGGCTGTGGCGCCTCGGTTTTGGGCTGAACCTGCACCACCACCGGCTTGGCTTTTTCGCCACGCCGCCGAGTGGCCCAGAACAGAGCGCCGAGCAACAACAGCAAGCCGATACCGCCAGCCAGCAGCGTCGACCACCAACCGCGCTCCGCTGTCACCGGTTCCTCGACAGTTACCGGCGCCGTGGCAACGGACTCGGCGACCGGCTCGACCGGTGTACGCGCCGCCAGCTCAGCCAACTGAGCGTCCTTCTGCGCCAGTTGCTCCTGTAACTGCTGCAGTTGCACCTGCAACTGCGCCAATCCTTGTTGAAGCTGCTGGTTTTCCGCAGCCTGATTGGCCAGCTCCAGCTCGACCTGGCGCTGCTTCTCTTCCAGTTGCAGCAGGCTGTCGGCTTGTTCCGGCGCAGGCTCCACGGAAGTCGCAGGTGCGCTGACCGGGCCTTCGGCACCGCTCTGTGCGGCAACGACAGGGGGCGCGGCTGATGCTACCGGAGCGGCCGTTGGCGCCGCGGCGCCGCTGCGAGCGGCATCCGGCAGCAGCAGATCGGCGCCAGCTTGCAAGCGGCTCGGGTCACCGCCAGCGAAGGCGTTCGGGTTGAGCGCGACGATGCCTTCCATCAGTGCCTGCTGGGTCAGCGTGCTGCCCTGTTCACGCAGACGCGCGGCAATCAGCCAAAGGCTGTCGCCGCGCGCGACCTGATGACGATGGCCCGCCGCTGCGCTCGGTGGCGCGACGGTTCTGACCGAAGCAGGTGGAGTCGCAGCTGGACTGGGCGTTTGCGCTGCAGGCGCGGCGCTCGACGCAGCCACCACGGAGGTATAGGCCGAGGAGCCCGGCGGATCGAGCAGTACCGTGTACTCACGCAGCAGCTGGCCATTGGGACGCGCCACTTCGACGATGAAATTCAGGTACGGCTCGCGCACCGGACGGCTCGAGACCACGCGGATCACGCTGCGCGAACCGCGCAGAAGCGGCGTGAAGCGCAGATCATTGAGAAAGTAGAAACGTTCGACACCCGAGCGGTTGAACACATCGGCAGGCGCCAGGCCGACGCGCAAATCCTGCGCGCCCAGATCCCCTACTTCGAGCAATTCGATTTCGGCTTCGAACGGCTGATTCAACGCCGAGTGCAGCGTGATCTCACCCAAACCGAGCGCCGGTGCCATCCCCGAATACAGAGCAGACCCCGACGCCAAACCCAACATTAACTGACGCACCCGAGCCATGTGACCTCCAGGGTTATCCGGCTCGAACGCCACCTCCTCGACTTGCTGTCGAGCTTGCCTTGACCGGGAGGTTGGCGCCCTTGAAAGTTTCGAGAGCGCTCGACAAGGCCCTTGTCGAAGTCGTCTCGAATAGCATTATGGCTACTAAGTCACAAAGTAGCGGTTTGGGCGCGAGTTTGCCGACGAAAGCAGGGTGCTATCAAGCTCAATCAGTCAAAAGTTAGGCACAAAATGCCGACACACAAAAAAGTGATCGCAAATTTGACAGCACCTGGGGTCACTTGACCAGGTTGCCAAGCACGCGAGCATGTACCTGCTGACAGCGGCGCAGATCATCCTCATCGATACCGGCGAAGACTTCCTGGCGCAGCTGGGTGGAAATCGCCTCGATCTTCTCGATCAGCGGCTGCGCCTTGGCCTGCAGGGCAATTTTCTTGGCGCGGCGGTCTTCGGGTACCGCCACACGCGTTACCAGGCCCTGGCCTTCCAGGCTGTCGAGCAGACGCGCCAGGGTCGGCCCTTCCACACCGACGCTTTGCGCCAGCTCGCGCTGAGTCGGCATTTCGGTAAAG
Organism: Pseudomonas sp. UBA6323; assembly: GCF_002439135.1. Lineage (NCBI taxonomy): Bacteria > Pseudomonadati > Pseudomonadota > Gammaproteobacteria > Pseudomonadales > Pseudomonadaceae > Pseudomonas > Pseudomonas sp. UBA6323. The sequence continues at coordinate 86,662 of NZ_DJSX01000034.1, forward strand.
CGCGCCAGGTGCAGCAGCACCAGCCAACGTGCCTGGGACAGGCCCAGGCCAACCAGGCGTCTATCGAGTTCGGAGCGCCAGGCACGTGACAGCTGGGCGACTTGCATGGCAAAGCGGTGTTGATCGGGGTAAGACATGGGCTAGCGGGCTCACATAAAGGTCAAAAACTAATTATTAGCTAGCTAGCCATAACCCGATGCGCACGGCAAGCGCAGATTGCGCCACGAGCGTTGCAGAATGCGACTGAATACCCTGGGGTTCTGGTTGTGCGCGATACCTGGGTTCATGCCAGGCGGGCGGTTGGGGCCGGCTCTGCTCTGGCCATCTATCGCGCGCAAGCAAGCCATGCCTTGCCTTGCCCGGCGCGACAGCAATACCCCTTGCGTTAGAGCTCGAACTCGGCCTGAAGCGCCGCGCGTACGCAGTAGAGCACTGCCTCGTCGACACGGCCGGCGAACAGCGGGGCGATCTCGCTGACGGCGGGTAGCTCGCCCTCGCCGTCAAGAAAGGTCTCCTGGATCTCGCTGAGGAGTTCTTCTGGCAGGTCCAGCGCCTGTTCGAGCGTCAACTGCTGCTCGGCGATGGCCTCGGCCAGCAGGCTATAGACGTTCTTCTCGCTGCAATTGAGCTGCCCGGCGATCTGCGCGGGCGTCATGCCGGCACGTGCCAGGCTGACCAGTTCGTGGCGCAGATCGGCTACCGGAGCCGGCGCATCGTCCGCGGCGGCGCCGTTGAGCACCTCCAGAAACGCCTGACCGTAACGCTCCAGCTTGCGCGCGCCCACACCGCTGACCTCGGCCATGTCGCTCAGCGAGCTGGGCTGGCTGCGCAACATTTCCAGCAGCGTGGCATCGGGGAAGATGACATAGGGCGGTACGCTGTGCTCCTCGGCCAATTTGCGCCGCAAGCTGCGCAGGGCTTCCCACATCTCCCGCTCGTGGCCACGTACCAGTTGGCTGGCGGCGCTGCTGGAGGCCTTGGCCGCCTGAGCCGGTTTCGGTTCGCGGCGCAGTTGCAGGCTGACCTCACCACGCAGCAGCGGCCGGCAGCTCTCGTCCAGACGCAGGCCACCGAAGCCTTCCAGATCGACATCGGCCAGGCCTCGGGCGACCAACTGGCGGAACAAGGTGCGCCATTCGACCTCGGAAAAGCCCTTGCCCACGCCGAACACCGCCAGGTGCTGATGGCCGGCAGCGCGGATCTTCTCGTTGTCGCGGCCGAGGAGGATGTCCACCAGATGGCCGACGCCATAGCGCTGGCCACTACGGTAGATGGCCGACAGCGCCTGACGCGCCGGCTCGGTGGCATCCCAGGTCTCGACGCCGTCGATGCAGTTGTCGCAGTGCCCGCATGGCTGCGGTAGCTCCTCGTCGAAATAGGCAAGCAGCGCCTGGCGACGGCAGCGTGTCTCCTCGCACAGGGCGAGCATGGCATCGAGCTTGTGCTGTTCGATGCGCTTGTGGCGCTCGTCACCTTCGGAATTGGCCAGCATCTGCTTGAGGAAGATCACGTCCTGCAGACCGTAGGCCATCCAGGCATCGGCCGGCAGGCCATCACGGCCGGCACGACCGGTTTCCTGATAATAGGCCTCCAATGACTTGGGCAGATCGAGGTGGCAGACGAAGCGTACGTTGGGCTTGTCGATGCCCATGCCGAAGGCGATGGTCGCCACCATGATCAGGCCTTCCTCGTTGAGAAAGCGCTTCTGATGGTAGGCACGCAGTTCGTTGGGCAGGCCGGCGTGATAAGGCAGCGCCGGGAAACCCTGGCTGCTGAGGAAGTCGGCGACCTCCTCGACCTTCTTGCGCGACAGGCAATAGACGATACCGGCATCGCCCTTGCGTGCAGCGAGAAAGCCGAGCAGTTGTTTGCGCGGCTGATCCTTGGGCTGGATGCGGTAGAAGATGTTCGGCCGGTCGAAGCTCGACAGGAAGCGCTCGGCGTTATCCAGATGCAGGCGCTGGACGATCTCTTCGCGAGTGCGCTTGTCGGCCGTGGCAGTCAGGGCAAGGCGCGGCACCTGCGGGAACAACTCGGCAAGCTGACCGAGCTGCAGGTATTCCGGGCGGAAATCATGGCCCCACTGCGATACGCAGTGCGCCTCGTCGATGGCGAACAACGCAATGTCCAGGCCTTGCAGAAAGCTCAGCATACGTGGCTGCACCAGGCGCTCAGGCGCCAGGTAGAGCATCTTGATCTGCCCGCGGCGAATACGGTCGGCAATCTCGCGCTGCTCGTCGACGCTCTGCGTGGAGTTCAGCGCCACCGCTGCCACACCCAGTTCGTCGAGTGTCGCCACCTGATCGTCCATCAGCGCGATCAGCGGGGAAACCACCACCGCCAGACCGTCGCGCATCAAGGCCGGCACCTGATAGCACAGCGACTTGCCGCCGCCGGTGGGCATCAGTACCAGCGCATCACCGCCTGCCGCCACACGCTCGATGATCGCGGCCTGGTTGCCGCGAAAGGCGTCGTAGCCGAAAACGTCTTTGAGAATGCGCAGGGCGTGGTCAAGCATGAAGGCCTCCAAATCGAGCCGCGCATTATGCCGCAGGAACGCCCCGAACAGGGCGCCTACCGGTCCGAAGCCGCTGAATCGCCTCTTGCAGAGCGCCTATGCTGGTCGCAGAGGCGGCGGTGAACTAGAATCCAACCTCGTTTATCTTCCCAAGCCTCAAGGTAACCCCACGATGTCCTTCGCTGAGCAATTGTCCCGCCTGCAAGCCTTTCTCGATGCCGATGAGTTGCACGAAGAGGCGTTGGACTACGTGGCCGCCCACGGCTATCTCACCGCCCTGGCGATCTGCCCGGACCAGGTGCCGGAGCGCGAGTGGATCGATGCACTGTTCGCCGAGCCGCCGCACTACCGCAGCGACGCCGAGCGCGAAGAGATCGAAAACACCCTTATGCACCTGAAGGCGCATATCGCGCGTCAGTTGGCTGGCGAAGAAGAGCCCGAACTGCCTTGCGACCTGGACCTTGGCGACGAGCCGGACGACTCCGACCTGCGCGGCTGGTGCATCGGTTTCATGGAAGGCGTATTTCTGCGCGAAGCCGTGTGGTTCGAGGATGCCGAGGACGAAGTCAGCGAACTGCTGCTGCCGATCATGGTCGGCTCCGGCCTGTTCGACGAACAGCAGGAATTCGCCGAGATCGCCCGTGACCGCGACCTGGTGGACAGCATGATCGACCAGATTCCCGAACTGCTCACCGCCCTGTTCCTCCTGTGCCAGGCGCCGGAAGAAAAGCCCGCGCTGCTCAAACCCCGTCACTGACCACTCAGGCCGGGGCGCTGCCCCGGCTGTCGCCAAGATCAGCCCATGCCGCGTGACTTCCAGCCAAGCCGCCATCGCAGTGTCCGCTATCTGCTGCTGGGCATCGGCTGGCTGAGCGTGGCGCTCGGGGTGATCGGCATCTTCCTGCCGGTGCTGCCGACCACACCTTTTCTGCTGCTGGCCGCCGCCTGCTTCATGCGCAGCTCACAGCGCTTCTATCTGTGGCTGGTCGAGCACCCGCGCCTGGGGCCGTGGATACTGCCTTATCTGGATGGTGAGGGACTCCCGCTCAAGGCCAAGGTTTACGCGCTGACGCTGATGTGGGTGAGCATCGCCTTCTCCTGCTATCTGGTGCCCCTGCCTTGGGCCCGAGCCTTCATGTTGACCAGCGCGGTGCTGGTCAGCATCTACATCCTGCGCCAGAAGACCCTGCCCAGCCCCTGAGTGCGGATGCAATCCTGGGGTGAGCTGACCTGATTCTCCTGACTACGGCACGCTTTCGACAGCCTTTTGACACCGCGTTCCTTCCCAGCGAAGCGGCCGGCAAAAAGTCGACGCCTCGCCTAGACTTCGACGATCAGGCACTGAGACTCGACCCATGCGACGGCTGCGCATTCAGCGATGGCGGTGGCGGCTGCTGATCCTCTGGATTGGCGGCGGGTTGCTGGCCGCTCTGTCCCAGGCGGATTGGGACTTCGCCCTGATCGTCAAGAATGCCGAGAACCGCTACGGCAACCTCGGCCCAGCGCGAGCACGCCTGCTCGACTGGGAAGAACTGATCAAGACCAGCGCGGCGCTGCCGGAGTCCGACAAGCTCAACGAGGTCAATCGCTTCTTCAACCGCAAGGTGCGCTTCGTCGACGACATTCAGCTGTGGCAGGTAAACGACTACTGGGCCACTCCCGTGGAAATGCTGGTCAAGGGCGCCGGCGACTGCGAGGACTACTCCATCGCCAAATACTTCACCCTGCGCCGCCTCGGCATTCCCAGCGAGAAGCTGCGCATCACCTACGTCAAGGCGCTGAACTACAACCAGGCACACATGGTGCTGACCTACTACGCCAGCCCAGGCGCAGAGCCGCTGGTGCTGGACAACCTGATCAACGACATCCGTCCTGCGTCGCAGCGCAAGGACCTGCTCCCGGTCTACGCCTTCAATGCCGAAGGTCTCTACCTGCCCGGCTCCAACACGCGCAAGAGCGACTCGAAGAAGCTTTCGCGCTGGCAGGACATCCTGAAAAAAATGCATGCCGAAGGTTTCGCCGTGGGCGAAGGCTAGGAGGAAGACATGTCCCTACTCAAACAGCTGTTCCTCGCCATCTGCCTGTTTCTGGTCGTGGCCTTTACCGGCAGCTTCATCGCCAGCGTCGAGACCTCACGCGAGCAGCTGCTCAGCCAGCTGCGCTCCCACGCGCAGGACGCCGCCACGGCGCTGGGCCTGTCGATGACGCCCCATGTGGACGACCCGGCCATGCTCGAGCTGATGGTCAGCTCGATCTTCGACAGCGGCTACTTCGCCAGCATCCGCGTGGTGAGCATCCCTGAGAACAATGTGCTGGTCGAACGCAGCACCGAGGTGCGCGCGGAGAATGTCCCGCAGTGGTTCGTCGATCTGGTGAGCCTGGAACCTGAAGGTGGCGACGCCCTGATCATGCGCGGCTGGGAACAGGCCGCGCGGGTCGAAGTACTCAGTCATCCGCAATTCGCCCTGGCCAAGTTGTGGGACGGCGCCATTGGCAGCCTGCTCTGGCTGTTGCTGTGCGGCCTGGTCAGCGCCGTGCTCGGCGGCTGGCTGCTGCGCACCCAACTGCGCCCGCTGGACAACATGGTGCAACAGGCGCAAGCCATTACCCGCCGCGAGTTCCTTACCCTGCCCCGCGTGCCACGTACCCCGGAGCTGAAACGCGTGGTCCTGGCCATGAACCAGATGGTCGACAAGCTCAAGACGCTGTTCGCCGAAGAGGCCGCGCGCAGCGAAAAACTGCGCGAGGAGGCTTATCAGGACAGCCTGACCGGCCTGGCCAACCGCCGCCAGTTCGATATTCGCCTGGGCAATCAACTGGTAGTCAACGAACAGAATGCCGAGGGCTATCTGCTGCTGTTGCGTGTAAACGATCTCGGAGGACTGAATCAGCGCCTGGGCGGGCAACGTACCGATGCGCTGATCAGCGCCCTCGGTGAGCTGTTCAAGCGCCTGCTGGAAGCGCCAGGGCGCAGCGAATGGCTGGCCTCGCGTAGCCGCGGCGGCGAGTTCGCCCTTCTTGCACCGGGTTTGAACAGCGATAACGCCGATCGTCTCGCTGAAGAGATCAGCGAACACCTGAACAACCTGCGCCAGACCGGCGCCAGTGACTGCAGCCCCGTGGCCCACCTGGGTATCGCGGCATTCCGCCCAGGCGAGGCCTCGGCCAGCGTGATCGGCCGCGCCGACCAGGCGCTGGCCCAGGCCCAGAGCAATGCAACACGCAGCTGGGAGCGCCTCGACGACTTCACCGCGCAGAGTGGTCAGGGCCTGCACGACTGGCGCGGCTGGATCGACGATGCACTCAACCAGGGCAAGTTGCAGCTGTACTTCCAGCCGGTGGTGGAATGCGTTTCCGGCCGGCTGTTGCAGCGCAAGGTGCTGGCGCGCCTGCTTGACCCGCAGGGCGAAGCCATCGCCGCCGGGCGCTTCCTGCCGTGGATCGAACGTCTCGGCTGGAGCGCCCGATTCGACCTGGCGATGCTCGAGCACGCCCTCACCCACCTGGCTCAACACGCCGAGCCTCTGGCGCTGAGCCTGTCCGCCGCGACCCTGCGCGAACCTGCGCAGCGGGAAAGACTGCTCGCCCTGCTTAAAAGCCACCCCGAGCAGGCGAGCCTGCTGACCCTGGAAGTGGACGAGCGTCACCTGCCACCCCCAGCAGAACTGGAGAGCTTGAGTCAGAACCTGCGTGAAATCGGTTACGGGCTGGGTTTGCAACACTTCGGCGGGCGCTTCAGCCTGATTGGCAACCTGACCCACCTGGGCCTGGCCTATCTGAAGATAGACGGCACCTATATCCGCGCCATCGATCAGGAGAGCGACAAACGCATGTTCATCGAAGCGGTATTCCGTGCCACCAACAGCATCGACCTACCGTTGATTGCAGAGATGGTGGAAACCCAGGGCGAGCTCGAGGCGCTCACCGAACTGGGCATACACGGCGCCATGGGTCGCTTGATCGGCGCACCGACGCCCTGGCAGTGAAGGGGTTTAGCGCCTGTTCAAAAGCCTGTCGGGCGTTACCTCGCAGCGGTTACACAAGGTTGTGTTCGTCGTCACCGAGCAGACCGCTCAAGCCTTCGATCTCGGCCCGAGCAATGGCGCGTTGATCGAGCTTCTGCCGCGCAGCCTCGGGCAGATCGGTGTAACGGATCACGCCACGCTCGACCAGCACGCTGACGACGTCCTCGAGTACGCGCACCAGTTCCAGATCGGACTGTTTCAGGCTATCGAGGCGAGCCTTGACCTCTTCCTTGGCAGCCAGCCAGTTATGCAACTCCTCGCTCTCGACCGCCAGGTTCTCCGTCATCCCCTCGAAGGGTTCATGCTCAACCCGTAACAAACGCCCAGCCGCGTCGCGCTGTACGTAAACCATCGCTGCCTCCAGCAAACGCCATAAAAAAGCCCGCTACCGGAACGGGTAGCGGGCTTACTCTAGTTGAGAGCTCCGGCTAAGGAAACTCTGATCGGTATTTCCGCTTGTCTGAGGAGCCGCAGACCCGAGGCCAACGGCTCCTTCACACGCTTCAGGCGACCAGCTGATTGTGATCCAGCATGCCCTGGATGACCTCCGCTGCATTGCCACCGGACAGAATGGTGTTTTCCAGAATGATGGTCTGATCCACCGGCGTGCCACTTCCTGCGCTGGCCACGTTGATCACCGTACTGCCCGGCTCACTGATGAAGTCGAAGCTCAGATACTGGCTGAGCTCGTCGGCATCGTCTGTATCACTCAGCCCGACCAGCAGGTGGGACAGATCCAGGGCATCATCAGCCCCGAAGTCCATAACCACATCGCGATAGTAGCCGCCCTGGTCGCCGGCATTCCACACGAAGGTGTCACTACCTCCGCCGCCAATCAGCACGTCGTCGCCCGCCGCACCGATCAGTACTTCGTCGGCATCGGTCCCCTCCAACCAGTCGTTGCCGACCAGCCCCTGCAAGACATTACCGCCAGTGTCATCGGGTGTATCGTCGGGTATCGTGATCGGCTCAGGCGCTGGTGGCGCGATCGGCACTACCGGGGTGTCGCTGGTGATGGCGATGACCAAGTTGGCTTCACTCATGTCGCCGTCGGGCTGAGTCAGGCGATAGATGAAGCTGTCCTCCTCGCCGGCATTGTCATGGTCGGCCTCGGGTGTGTAGGTGTAGGCCCCGTCGCTGTCGATTTCCAGGCTGCCCCAACTACCAGCCACCGTGGTCGGTCCCGTCACCTCGATGAAACTGCTGCCATCCCAGATGCTCAGCACTGCCCCTTCGCTGCCCTTGCTGTCGACATTACCCGATGGGCTGGGGTCGGTCAGCACGTTGCCTGAAGCGGCAACAGCGGTGTCGACCAGCATCCCCGCAGCCACCGTCACCAGGGTGATGTTGTCGATATTGACGCGGTATCTGGATGAGCCGGAACTGACGTCGTTGGCCTCGAAGAGCAGGCGATAGGTACCCTCGCTCAGGTCCAGCAGGCGGATGGTTGGACCATCCGTTTCGCTGCTGACACCGCTCACCGCGCTCCAGCCGCTGCCGGACTGGCTGTAGAGGCGCCAGCTGAACTGATCGCCGGGATTATCGGCGCCCTGAGCGACATCGAACGACAGCGTCCCCATGGCGCCACTGTCGATACTGAACGAAGGCGTGGCGACCTGGGTGCTGTCCCCGGCGCTGCTGTCGGTATCGCGCAGTTGCAGGGTGCCGCTCTGCACCCGGACACCATTACTGTTGTTGTTGCTGGCGATATCGCTAACGCCCCAGCGGTTTGCCGGCACGCTCAGCACGTCGGCGCTCTCGACCACCGTACGCTCATCATCGGACGACGGGAAGTCGTTGCTGGCATCGAAGATCCAGGGGTTGCCGGGCACTGAGCTGTTGCTACTGGTGGAGAAGTTGGCCAGCACGGTGACGACCGGACTCGGGTCGACCAGTTCCTGATTGACCTCGGCCACGTTGTAGTTGTCGTAGGCCTGCACCTCGCTGCTGTCGGTGATGGTCAGGACCAGGTCTGCGCTGACGCCGTCGCCATCACCGTCGACCAGGGTGTAGCGGAAGGTTTCACTCAGATCCTCAGCCACGTCCTGGTTGAAGCGATAGCTGTAGTCGCCGGTGACCAGGTTGACGCTGAAGGTCGCACCGCCGTCAGTGGTAAAAGTCAGTGTCTGGGTGCTGCCGTCATAATCTGACGAGCCGCTGCCATAGGTCATGCCGGCATGCACGATGGAGAAGATCGGCTGCGCCGCCTGGCCATCGGCGCCGAAGCCGTTGCCCCCCTCGCTGAGCAGGTTGCCATTGATTTCGCTGCCGCTGACGGTGCCCTGCAGGGTATCGTTGAGCTGGTTCAGGTCAGACACCAGGATGGCGCCAGTGTTGGTGCCGGTGATGCCGTCATAGGCGATGGGGTCGAGCAGTGTCTTGTCCAGGGGGCTGCCCAGGCCCATGCCCAGCGAGAAGGCACGAATGTCATTGGTGTCGAGGAAGCTGGTCCAGGCCGCCTCCTCGACGGCATCGATACCGTCGCCCAGTTCCGGGTTGTACTGGCCGCCGTCGTTGCCGCTGGGATTGGCATTGGACAGGGTCGGCTGGCCGTCGGAGAGAAAGTAGGCGACGTTCTGCACGCCACTGCCGGTCAGCTTGTCAGAGGAGCCGAAGGCGTCCATGGCTTTGATCAGCGCATCGTCATAGTTGGTCGAACCATTACCGGCATTGTCGCTCAGTGCGCTCAACCAGCTCTGCGCCTCGGCGGCGGTCATCCAGACACCACCGACAGGGCTGGCACTGGAGTTGAAGGTGACGATCCGCACCATCACATCGCCCAGTCCGTCGTAGCTGTCCACCAGGCGCTGGACCGCGTCCCTGGCCAACGCCAGCTTGGTATCGAAGGCGCTGACGCCGGGCGGTGCATTGTCCATGCTGCCGGACAGATCCAGTATCACCATCAGGTTGGTATCGATACCCTGCGGCTCACTGGTGGAACGCTCGATATCGTCCGGGCTAGCCGGCGAGTCGTCGTCGACGGTGATGGCCAGGCTGCCGCTGGCCGGAGCCGTCGGCGCGCCGGCATCCCAGACCTGGTAGCCGATGTTCAGCAGCAGGTCGTTTTCATCGGCTGTGCCCGGCACGCTCGGCGCCGGATGGTCCAACGGCTGGAACAGCTCGAAGCGGTACTGGCCGGTCGCCGGATCGGTCAGTTCGAGTTCGAATACCGGGTCGTCGTTCTCGTCGAACGCTGTCAGTGTCTGGTCGTCGTTGCTCAGCTGGTAAGACAGCGCCAGGCCACCGGAACTCAGGCTGCCCAGGGCACTGGGGTCCCAGGCGAAGCTGCCGAAGTTGTCCACTTCGTAGCCGAGCGTACCGCTCGTACTGGCGTTTTCTCCGTCAGCATCATTGGGGCCATCGGCAATACCGTAGAGCAGCCCGTCCTCGTCGACCAGCCCCTCGCCGTCACCACCTACCGGATCGCCCGCCGCCAGGTTGAGGGTCAGGGTCGCCGTGGCACTGTCGCCATCCCGGTCGTTGATGCGGTAGGTGAAGGTTTCGCTGCCCTGGGTCGCCCCGGCTGCCGCGCTGTAGATCAGGTTGCCAGCGGCATCGATCTCCAGGGAGCCGCCCTGGCTGCCCAGGCCGATGATCTGCACCGGGGTGACGTCGGGCCGGCCGTCCTCGCCGAAGCTGTCATTACCGAGCAGGTCGTCGATATGCCCGACCTGCAGGTCCTGCGCAGTACGCGGCATCTCGCCGGCAAGCACGTCATCCTGCGCGCTCGGGCCGTCGTCGCGGAAGCCCATCACCAGCCCCAGGTCAATACTGGCCGAGGCCTCGTCACCGTCGGAATCCGTGATCGTGGCCTGCAGGCCGACCTTGTCGGCGCCAAGCAGTAGCAGTTCATCGGGCTGCGAGGTGGGATGGACGATGGCTCGCAGCTGAGTCAGGGTGACCACTCCGGCACTGTCGACGGCCAGGGTGAACACCAGGTCGCCGCCCACCTGGGTCCGCCCTTCGACCTGGTTGCCGTTGAGCGAGAGCATCACGGCCTGACCTGAGGCCGTGTCGAGCAGCCCGGAGTCCTGGGCGCTGACCACCAAGTCATAGGTCAGATCACCCGGCACGTCAGCGCCATACTCACCGTTGAACGCCGAGCTGAAGTCCACGCTGGCAGTGGCATCAGGGGTGCCGAGCAGGGTCTCGTCGACCTGCAACGCCAGGCCCCAGCTGACATTGGTGCTGACGTCGTTGTAGTCGTAATCCGGGCTCTCGGTGAGGTCCTCCCAGTTCTGGTTGCCCGGCAAGGCATTGTCTTGCAGGTGCGAACCGCCGGGGTTGAACTCGGCACGGTCAAACAGCACGTTGGCTCCACCATCACCGACGAGCGGCACGCCGCCCAGCATGGCCTGCCACTGGGCACTGCCATCAAGTTCGAAGGTCACCGGCGAGCCGTTGACCAAGTCGGCATTGAGGCCGCCATTGGGGATGATGAAGAAGCCCACGTTGCTGGGATCGAGCCCGCTCAGGTCGAAGCTGGCGCCCACGCTTTCAAGGTGAACGTCGGACCAGATCACCACACCTTCTAGAGGATTGCCACTGCCATCGACGGTGTAGTAGCCATAGCTGTTGGAGAAGCCGGCATCACTGCCCAGGTAGGTAACCTGCGACTCGAGCCCCGGCTGCAGGGCCTGCATGGTCGGGGTGTCATCGTCGACAGTGACCTGGAGCTGGCCGGTGGCGCTGTCGCCGTCACCATCGGTGACGACGTAACCGATCTGCAGATCGATGTCGTTCTCATCCAGACCGCTGGGGTGCCGCAGCGCCTGGTGCAGCTCGACCTGATACTCGCCGAGCGCCGGATCGGTCAGCGTCACGCTCACTAGCAGGCCACGGCTGCTGCTGATCGACAACGTATTGGTGGCAGCATCCCAGGCCGAGGTAACGGCCTCTGTGCCCAGGACCTCTGGCCCCGTCAGCGCGATGCTACGCAGGCCGTCGACGCCGGCGTCGAACACCAGGGTGCCACTGACCTGGGTGTTGGTCCCGGAAACGTCGCCGGTGCCGCCATTTATACCGTTGGCCAGGCCCTCGTCATCCAGCGCATGGGGCGCGCGAGTGACATCGGCGCGCGGGCCGTCGTCCTGGAACGACAGGTATCCGCCGTTGCTGCTGGCCAGCTCCAGGCGACCGGTCGCGCTGATGGCGTCGTCGTCGCCATCGGTACGAGTCACCTCATAGACCAGCTCCAGCGCCCCGACGCCGTCGATCCGCAGGTTGGCCACCTCGTCGAGACGCGCGTCGTTGTCGTCGTGCACCAGCGCTTCGAACAGGGTGGTCTGCAATTGCGGCCCGTCGCCGGTGTTGATGATGGCGATCGAGAACACCGTCTGCGAGGTACCGTCAAGGCCCAGAATGACGCTGCTGTCGAGAGGATCGACGAACAGCGTGATCGGCCCGCCGTCCACCGCCACCAGCGTCGTGGCCAGCCCGCCGGCCGGCACGCCGGCAAAGCTCAGCGTGCCACTCAGCGCAGCCTGGCCGTCGGCGCCGGCTGCGCCACCGAGGCTGAACAGTGCGCCCAGCCCACCGCTGATCTGCGTGGTCACCTGGCCCAGCGCGCCTGTGACGTCATCGCTGACATAGGGCGTGTCGGTGTCGTCATTGCTGGCATAGCGGTCCGAGGCGCCCACCGTCTCATCCACCACGATGTCCAGCTGCTCCAGCCTCTCGGCATCCAGGCCGACGCTGAGGGTCGGCACGTCGTCTTCTATATCGATCACCAGGCTGCCGGGGGCAAAGCTTCCGCCGGCCGGGTCGCCGTCACCGTCGGTGGCCAGCAGCAGTGCAGAAAAGTCCAGCCGCAGGTTGCTGCCACCGAGGGTCTCGGCGTCCGAACCATTGGCCAGCGGGTGATCAACCGGGCCTTGCAGGTTGAAGCTGAAGCTGCCATTGGTATCTACCACCAGGCTGAACACCGGCGCGCCGCCGGCGCCTGTTGCACTCAAGGTGCTGCCATCGGCCGAGACGCTGTAGCTCAACAGGGCTCCGCTCGAGCTCAGACCCAGAGCCTGCAAGCCGGACAGCGCACCCGGCTCGGTGCTCAGGCTGAAGCCGCCGCGCCCGTCGGCGCCGAAGCTGACCAGCGCATCGAGGGTGCCGGGTTCGCCGCTGACGCTCAGCATCTGGTCGACGCTTTCACGGTTGCCGTTGCCCAACGCGTCTTCATGCACCAGGCCGAATATCCCGCCCTCCTCGGACAGCTCGTTGATCAGCGGCACATCGTCCTCGACGTCGATCACGAAGCTGCCGACCGGGAAACCGCCGGCGAGCGGGTCGCCGTCACCATCGGTGGCCACCAGCAGCGCCGAGAAGTCCAGCGCCAGGCCAGTGCTACCGAGGGTCTCGAGGTCCGAGCCGTTGTCCAGCGGGTGATCCAGCGGGCCTTGCAGGGTGAAGCTGTAGCTGCTGTTGCTGCCCACCACCAGGGTGAACACCGGTGCGCCTCCGGCCGTGGCGCTCAGGGTGCTGCCATCGGACGAGACGCTGTAGCTCAGTGCTACCCCGCCGGAACTCAGGCCCAGCGCCTGCAAGCCGGACAAGGCGCCCGCCGAGCTGCTCAGGGAGAAACTACCGGGGCCGTCGGCGCCAAAGCTGACCAGGGCGCCGAGGCTGCCGACGCTGCCGCTGACGCTCAGCACCTGCGCGGCGCTTTCGGTATTGCCGTTGCCCAGCGCGTCCTCGTGCACCAGGCCGAATACCCCGCCGACCTCGGAGAACGAGTTGCTGATGGGCACGTCATCTTGCACATCGATCACGAAACGCCCTGCGGAGAAACCGCCAACGATCGGGTCACCATCACCGTCGATGGCTACCAGCAGCGCCGAGAAGTCCAGCGCCAAGCCGCTGCTACCGAGACTCTCGATATCCGATCCATTGGCCAGCGGATGATCCAATGGCCCTTGCAGGGTAAAGCTGTAGCTACCATTGCTGCCCACCACCAGGGTGAACACCGGAGCGCCACCGGCCGATGCGCTCAGGGTGCTGCCATCGACCGAGACGCTGTAGCTCAGCGCCACACCGCCAGAACTTAGGCCCAGCCCCTGCAGGCTCGCCAGCGCCGCCGGCGCGCCGCTCAGGGCAAAGCCGCCGCGCCCGTCGGCGCCGAAACTCACCAGTGCGTCGAGCGTGCCCGCACCACCGCTGACGCTCAGCACCTGGCCGCCGCCTTCGGCGTTACCATTACTCAGCACGTCCTCGTGCACCAGGCCGATCACGGCCTGGCCGGTGGCGCCGGCCTGCGTCGGGACGTCATCCTCGATGTCGATGACGAAACTGCCGGAAGCAAAGCCGCCCGCGACAGCATCACCATCGAAGTCGGTGGCCAGCAGCAGCGCCGAGAAGTCCAGCGCCAGGCTGCTGCCACCGAGAGTTTCGCTATCGGAGCCATTGGCCAGTGGATGATCAAGCGGCCCCTGCAGGGTGAAGCTGTAACTGCCATCGGCACCCACCACCAGGGTGAACACCGGCGCACCAGCGACGCTGGCGCTCAGGGTGCCGCCATCGGCCGAGACACTGTAGCTCAGCGCCACACCGCCGGAGCTCAGGTTGAGCGCCTGCAGGCCTGACAATGCGCCTGGCTCGGTGCTCAGGCTGAAACTGCCGCGCCCGTCAGCGCCAAAGTCGACCAGCGCATCGAGACTACCAGCGGCACCGGAGAACGCACTGGTCTGCGCCGGCACGCTGCCGGGCTCGGCATTGCCGCCGGGCAGCACATCCTCGTGTACCAGGCCTGCCACCTGCGGGCGGACGTCGCCAAGAATCTGCTGCGGGCTGTCATCATCGACCAGGATGCTCAGGGTGCCGCCGATCTGCGTACCGCTGCCGTCGGTGATGCTGTAGCCGAGCGAGAGCAGGATATCGTTCTCGTCACTGCCGCCCAGCGTCCCGGCGGGGTGATCGAGCGGAGCGAAGAGTTCGAACTGGTAGACGCCGCTGACCAGGTCGGTGAGCTGCACCACGAATACCAGGTTACCTCCAGCCTGTGCACTCAGGGTCAGACCATCGTCGCTCACCGTATAGCTCAGCCTCACGCCGCCCGAGCTCAGGTTCTGGTCGACCAGGCCGGTGCTCGACCAGGTGAAGGAGCCGGCGCCATCCGAACCGAAGTCATAGCCCAGCAAGCCGCTGACCTGGGTCGGTTCGCCGTCCAGGTCACCAGGACCACCGACGACTCCTCCAGCCAGCCCCTCTTCATCCACCGCATTGTCCGCCTTGGTGGTGGTGGGGATACCGTCAGCGGCAGCGGCAGCGGCAGCGGCAGCAACAGCAACAGCAACAGCAACAGCTTGCGGCTCGCCATTGGGAAACTCAGGACCTCCGCTGATGCCCTCGGTTGGATAACCAACGACCGGATCCAGTGCCCCACCGACCTCGCCGAGCAACACGAAGGAATGGCCACCTCCCACGCCACCTGCACCACCGGCTCCAGCGCCAGGACCGGCAGCGGTGGCCTCGCCTTCCAGGGTGGGATCGACACCCGCTTCGATGGCCGCTTGCAGGCGCTCGACATCGGTGAGGTCATCATCGCTCGGCGCGGTGCTCGGAGGTGTATCTGCGCTCGGGGGCTGCGTCTCGCTGCCAGAAGCGAGCATCTGCGCATCGAGGGTGATGCTGCTGTCGCGACCCAGGGTCAGTTGCTGTCCGTTGCTCATGGCCACCGCAACCGCACCGGACGCTCCGGTGACCAGCTGCTCGCCCGCGTAGACCCGATCACCTTCGCTGATTGGCCGGCGCGATCCGTCGCTCGCTACCGCGAACACTTCGCCGACAACCTGACTGACGACACCAATAAGAGTAGCCATGATTCCATCCTCACTACAGCTGCCGACCACCGCCGACACGTACCTAGCGAAAGGGTCAGAGCACCTTTTCGAAGCAGAGGAGAGAACCTGGACAGCTGATTGAAATGGAACGGCGCAAAATCCCAAAAAACGCTACTGACAAAAAAATGTCACCACAGCATGCGTCGAACTACTCCATCAGTTGAAATCCCCGCCCTTTTGATGTCTGACTGCCCATTTCAGCTGCACAGGCCACGGAAAATGCCGACCCAGGCAGCTCACAGGTCAAACAATGTGCTCCTTTTCTCAGACTTCATAAGATTTTTTCTGAATATAGCTTGTGAAAAAATCATCTTATCTCCTTCAAAAGTTGTTCTTAGCTCTGATGTTACAAGCCTGAAACGGTTTGACAGGGAAAAACGCCATTTTTATGGCGACAGGATAAGAACTTCAATCAGGAGAAACGCCAATGCGCACCTTAACCCCGCTGTGGAGCGCCATGCTTTTGGCGACTGTTTGCAGTCAGGCGCAAGCCATGAATTTGTCGGAAGCGATCCAGAGCACGCTGGACAACCACCCGGAGATACACGCCGCCGCCAATAGCCGGCTTTCATCGGATGAAGATGTGAAGTTCGCCAAGGGCGGCTACCTGCCAACCGTCGACCTGCTGGTCGGCTATGGCCGGGAACGCACGGACAGCCCAAGCACCCGGGCACTGGGCGATCACAACAAGGAGACGCTGAACTACCGTGACGCCGAGCTGCGTTTGCGCCAGATGCTCTTCGACGGCTTCAACACGCCCAACGAAGTGGCGCGTACCCAGGCCGTGGTCAATTCCCGAGCCTATCGCCTGCTCGGCACCTCCGAGAGCCTGGCGCTGCGTACCGTCGAGGTGTATCTGGATCTGCTGATGCGCCGCGAGATGGTCACCCTGGCTCGCAACAACCTGCAGGCGCACCAGCGCATCAGCGATCAGATCGGCCTGCGCAGCCGCCAGGGTGTGGGCAGCAACGCGGACCTGGATCAGTCCGAAGCACGTTTGGCCCTGGCGCAGAACAACCTCTACACCGAAGAGGTCAACCTGGCCGATGCCGAGGCCAACTTCTTCAGTGCCACCGGTCGTCTGCCCGACCAGCTCGAAGCCCCCGCATCGATCAAGAGCAGCATGCCTGCCGACCTGATGGCCGCCCGGCAAACGGTGATGGACAACAACCCCTTCCTGAAATCGGCGCAAGCCGACGTCAACGCTGCCGAGAAGCAGTACGAGGTTGCCAAGTCCCCCTTCTATCCGCGCCTCGATCTGGAACTGGCCACCTCGGCCGATGACAACGTGCAGGGCGACGAAGGCCACTACAACACCTGGCGAGCCGCCGTGGTGATGAATTACAACCTGTTCAACGGCATGCGCGACAAGGCTCGCCTACAGTCGGCCGCGCACCAGATCAACGAGTCGATGGACATCCGCAACAACGCCCTGAGGGTGCTCAACGAGAACCTCTCGCTGGCCTGGAACGCCATGGAAAACGCACGCTTGCAGACTCCCAAGGCGCGCGATTACGCGGACTACACCTCTAGAGTTCGCGAGGCCTATCAGCAGCAGTTCAGCCTGGGCCAACGCACCCTGCTCGACCTGCTCGACAGCGAAAACGAACTGTTCACCGCCAACCGCCGTTACACCGAGGTTCGCTACGGCGAAGAGTTCTCGATGTACCGCGTCGTTGCGGCTATGGGGGATCTGCTGCGTCAGCAACAGGTCGTGGTCCCGGCAGAAGCTGTAGCCCTCACGGAAGTGAAAAGCGAAGCACGCCTGCCGGATATGAAGTGATCCCGGCTCGAAGGCCCACGCGAATGTACTTGGGCCGACGCGCAGCAGACATTGCACAGTCAGGTTTCGCCAGCTAGAGCCAGGCAAGGCGAAATTGGGCGAAGAAGCGGAGTTTACGTGCTGTAAATGAGCATTACTCGCTTCGCTCGCCCTTCGGGCCGCGCTGAGGCGCGTTAGCTAGAGCAGCTTTCTGAGCCCGATTTCAACGCAGCATGGCCGACGCGCAGCAAACCTGGCACAGGCTCTGAGGAGTAGTAGAAATTGACCACCATGGAACGACCAGGGCCAGCCAGTGATCCACGGCTCAGTCACGACGATCCGCTGTTGGATGGTTTGTTGATTCTTTGTCGACTGCACGGCTGCAGCGCCAGTCGCGGCAGCCTGAGCGCCGGCCTGCCGTTGCCGGCGCAGCGCCTGAGCCCTGACCTGCTGGCTCGCGCCGCAGCTCGAGCCGGGCTGCAGGGTCGCCTGCTACAGCGCGATCTCGCCAGCATTTCGCCGCTCAACCTGCCGGTGCTGTTGCTGCTCAAGGACGGCCGCAGCGCCGTGCTGCGCCAATGGGGGCCGAAGCAGCAGGCGCAGATCCTGCCCTGCGAGACCGATGGCGGCGAACAGTGGGTCAGCCGCGAACAACTGGCCGCCGCGTACAGCGGCCAGGCCTTCTTCGCACGTCCGCGGCACGAGCTGGAAGAAGCCCGTACACCACTGGTGCCGCGCATCGAGGCCTGGTTCCGCGACACCCTCAAGCTGTCGCGCTGGCTCTACACCGATGCGGTGCTGGCCAGCCTGCTGATCAACCTGCTGGGCCTGATGGTGCCGCTGTTCGTGATGCAGACCTACGACCGCGTCGTACCCAACCAGGCCACCTCGACGCTCTGGGTACTGGCCATCGGTCTTTTTATCGGCACCGGCTTCGAGTTGCTGCTCAAGGTGCTGCGCGCGCATCTGCTGGATACCGCCGGCAAGAAGACCGATGTGGTGCTTTCAGCCACCCTGTTCGAGCGCATCACCGGCATGTCAATGAAGGCGCGGCCGACGACCATCGGCGGCTTTGCCCAGAGCATCCACGACTTCCAGGGCCTGCGCGATTTCCTCACTGCGGTGACCCTGACCAGCCTGATCGACCTGCCCTTCTCTCTGCTGATGCTGCTGGTGATCGGCCTGATCGGCGGACCGCTGGTGGTCATTCCGGTGCTGGCCTTCCCCATCACCATCCTTTTCGCCTGGATCATCCAGGTGCGCCTGCGCGACACCGTGCAGAAGAGCCTGCAACTCGGCGCACAACGTCAGGCGCTGCTGATCGAAACGCTCGGCGGGCTGGAGATGCTCAAGGTCTGCGGTGCCGAGAGCGAACGCCAGCATCAGTGGGAACAGACCCATGGCGCCCTCACTCGCCTGGACGGCCATGCCAAGTTCCTTGCCTCGCTGGCCACCAACGGCACCCTGTTCCTCCAGCAGTTCGCCGGCATGGCCACCATCGTTTCCGGGGTGTACCTGATCATCGCCGGCAACCTCAGCGTTGGTGCGCTGGTGGCCTGCTACATGCTCGGCAGCCGGATTCTCGCGCCGCTTGGGCAGATCGCCGGCTTGATCACCCGCTACCAGCAGGCACGCCTGACCATGACCAGTACCGACGCGCTGATGGCCCTGCCCCAGGAGCGCCAGGACAAGCAGCGCCCGCTGGACCGCACCCAGCTCAAGGGGACGCTGGAGGTGCGTCAGATCAGCTTCACCTACCCTGGCCAGAGCGCGCCGGCGCTGAGCAGCGTCAGCCTGCGCATGGCGGCTGGCGAGCGCCTCGGCATCATCGGCCGCAGCGGCTCGGGCAAGAGCACCCTGGCCCGCCTGCTGATGGCCTTCTACAGCGCCGATGAAGGCCATATCCTGCTGGACAATCTCGACCTGCGTCAGCTCGATGTGGCCGACCTGCGCCACCAGATCGGCTACGTTGCCCACGATCTGCCGCTGCTGGCCGGCAGCCTGCGCGACAACCTGACCCTGGGCGCGCGTTACATCAGCGATGCGCGCATGCTCGAAGTCGCCGAACTGACCGGCGTGGTCGACCTGGCGCGACAACATCCGCAGGGGTTCGACCGCCCGGTGGGCGAACGCGGCCAGCTGCTGTCCGGCGGTCAGCGCCAGGCCGTGCTGCTGGCCCGCGCACTGTTGCTCGACCCGCCGATTCTGGTGCTCGACGAGCCTACCAGCGCCATGGACAACACCAGCGAAGACCAACTGCGTCAACGGCTGCACAACTGGGTGCAGGGCAAGACCCTGATTCTCATCACCCACCGCGCCTCCATGCTCAGCCTGGTCGACCGCCTGGCCGTTCTCGACAACGGCCGCATCGTGGCCGACGGGCCGAAGGAAGCCGTCATCGAAGCCTTGCGCAAGGGCCGTGTCGGCCCGGCCAGCCTCTAGGAGCGCCCTGCCATGCAAGCTACACAGAGCCTCGGCAGTTACCTTGACGGC
Source organism: Pseudomonas sp. UBA6323 (assembly GCF_002439135.1). Classification (NCBI taxonomy): domain Bacteria; kingdom Pseudomonadati; phylum Pseudomonadota; class Gammaproteobacteria; order Pseudomonadales; family Pseudomonadaceae; genus Pseudomonas; species Pseudomonas sp. UBA6323. Next base: position 106,291 of record NZ_DJSX01000034.1, read on the forward strand.
CTGCGCGAGAAACGCCAGGACACCGAATTCATGCCGGAAGTGGAAGGCGCTATTCTCGAGGATTCGCCCTGGTTGAGCCGCGTCACGGTATGGGCAGTAAGCGCCTGCCTGCTGACCGCACTGGCCTGGGCCCACTTCGCCGTGCTGGAGGAAGTCACCACCGGCGAGGGCAAGGCCATTCCCTCGAGCAAAATTCAGGTGATCCAGAACCTGGAAGGCGGCATCGTCAGCGAAATCTTCGTTCGCGAAGGCCAGGTGGTGGACAAGGGCGACACGCTGCTGCGCCTGGATGACACACGTTTTCTGTCCAATCGTGGCGAAACCGAAGCCGATCGCCTGGCGCTGATGGCTCGTCTGGAGAGGCTAGGCGCCGAAGCCGAAGGGCGCGAACCCAGCCTGCCAGAAGAGATCCTCCAGGGCGCACCGCAGTTGGCCGAAGACGAGCTGGCGCTTTACCGCTCGCGGCAACAGCGTTTGAAAAGCGAGCAGCGTACTCTTGGCGAGCAGTTGCGCCAGAAGGAGCAGGAGCTCGCCGAATTTCGCTCCAAGGCCCAGCAGTATCGTTCCAGCCTGGGTCTGCTGCAGCAGGAGCTGAACATGTCGCAACCGCTGGTGGCCTCGGGCGCGATTTCCCAGGTCGAAGTGCTGCGCCTGCGCCGCAGCCTGGTGGAGGTGCGTGGCTCGCTGGAAGCCACCAACCTGGCCATCCCTCGCGCCGAAGCGGCGATGAGCGAGATCAAGAGCAAGATGGACGAGTCCGAGCTGAGCTTCCGCTCCGATGCTTTCAAGGAACTCAACGAAGTGCGCACCGAACTGCAGAAGATCACCGCCACCCGGGTTGCCATCGAGGACAAAGTGACCCGCACTACCGTCACATCACCCGTGCGCGGGGTAATCAAGCAGCTCAAGGTCAACACCATCGGCGGCGTGGTGCAGCCGGGCAGCGACATGGTCGAGATCGTGCCGCTGGACGACAGCCTGCTGATCGAAGCCAAGGTACGCCCGCAGGACGTGGCGTTCCTGCACCCCGGGCAGAAGGCCATGGTCAAGTTCACCGCCTACGACTACACCATCTATGGCGGGCTCAAGGCCAACCTGGAACTGATCAGCGCCGACACCATCACCGATGAGGAAGGCAACAGCTTCTACCTGATTCAGGTGCGCACGGACAAAAGCCACCTGGGCAGCGAGGAGAGCCCCCTGCTGATCATCCCCGGCATGGTCGCCACCGTGGACATCATCACTGGCGAGAAGAGCGTGCTGTCGTACTTGCTCAAGCCGGTGCTCAAGGCCCGCTCGGAGGCCATGCGCGAGCGCTGAATACATGCCGTACATTCTGCGTAGCCCGGATGCAATCCGGGATTGATCGTCGAAACGTAGAACTTCCCCGGATTGCATCCGGGCTACGCGACATCGCCGAATCGCCATATGTCACGAGCCCGAACCCTAGCATTCATCAAGAGCTGGGGGGGGCTGTGCGCACTGCATCAGCGCTGGTGATTGCGGATGAAGACCTCTTTTCCCATCGCCGCGATCTGCCCCTCGATCAACGCATCGAAGGGTCTGAGCAATGCAGCGAAACCCTGAGGTGCCTCGAGCGTATCCAATGCCGCGGCAATCGCTTCGATGGTCGACAGCGCACCCTCCTGCGGCGCCTTGCGCAGCCGATAGCTTGACGGAGCGACGGTGCCCAGGCTGACGCGCGGCAATGCCGCTAACAGCGGGTTGAGGTGCAGCAGCTTGCGCGCCTTGCGCCATGTGCCATCGGGCACCACCAGCAGCAAGGGTTTCTCGTCAGGCGCATAAGCGCTCAGAGCGACAGCCTCTTCGCCGGGAAATAGCAGGCAGGCCCGATAGTCAGGCTGAGCGAGCAATTGCGGCAGATCATCGAACACCTCGCCGACGCGCAGCTCGGCATTGCGCAACCCCAACGCCGCCAGGCGCGCGGTATTCAGCGCATGGCCGACCTCGCTCGGGTGCTGCAGGATGAGCACATGAGTACGGCTATCGAGATCGGGAATCAGCGGGCAGAGACAACGGCTGAGGGGGCGCTGACAACGGCAACAGGTCGGACGAGGCATGCGCCGCAGTTTGCCAGAATACCCCCGCGCTCGCGTAGCCCGGATGCAATCCGGGAATGACTCGAAATTCCCGGACGCACCCGCGTTGCGCGGTCAGCGATTGAAGCGCTCAGCCAGACTGTGCAGATAATCGGCCATCTCTTCCAGCTCTCGGCTGATGGCCACGCCCTGATGCGCCTGACCGGCGCTGTGATCGGAAAGCTGGGCGATGCGGGTGATCTGCCGGCTGATATCCTCGGCCACGTGACTCTGTTCTTCGGACGCGGCCGCCATCTGCTGGCTCATGCCGGTGATGCGCGTCACCGCCGAACTGATGCCCTCCAGCGCATCGCGCACCGACTCCACGCTTTGCACACTGCCGCGGGAAATTTCCTCGCCCCTACCCGCGGTCACCACCGCACGCTCGGCCCCGGCACGCAGGTCGGAAATGATCTGGTGAATCTGCTCGGTGGACTGGCGCGTGCGCGAGGCCAGCGAACGCACCTCATCGGCCACCACCGCGAAGCCACGGCCCTGCTCGCCCGCCCGCGCCGCCTCGATGGCGGCATTGAGCGCCAGCAGATTGGTCTGCTCGGCGATCGATGTAATCACATCGGCCACGCTGCCGATGGACTGGGTGGAGTTGGCCAGCTCGTTGACCGCCTGGCCAATGTCGTTGACGGCCTTGGCCATCTGCCGCATGGAGTCGAGACTGCCGACCGCCAGGTCGCGCCCGTCACGCGCCAGGCGATCGGCTTCCTCGGCAGCGTGCGAGGTGTTCTGTACGTTGTGCGCGACCTCCTGAATGGTCGCGGCCATCTGGTTGATGGCCGTTGCCGACTGGTCGGTCTCGGCACGTTGCTGGTCGAGAAGCTCGGAGCTCGAACGCGACAACTCGGCAGATTGCGATGCGCGTTTCTTGACGCCCTCCCCGGCGTCTTCCAATCGCGTCAGTGCCGTCTGCAAACGCGCTTCCTCGCTGATCATCGCCATGTCCAGCAGCGCCTGGGCGCCGCGATTGTCGCTGTACGTCAACGCCACCAGACCGCTGGTGAAGGCTTTCGGATGTTCGGCGAGGGTTCGTCGAATAAGCTGCCGCTTGCTATGAAGCTGGTAGGAGCCCAGAGCGAACAAGGTCAGAATTATGAAGGCCATCAGTGGCCAGCCCGAGATCACCCAGTGCGCCGCGACGATCAGTAATGACGCGACAATCAGCGGCCATGATCGTACCAAGTCGTAAGTCCAGTACTCGAGCTTCGGCACCGGCGGCTTGCCCGCACGCAAGCGCGCATAAAGCGCTTCTGCACGCCGTTTCTGGGCCTCTGTCGGCAACGAGCGCACCGACTCGTAACCTGCAATCCGGCCGTTCTCGTAGATCGGCGTGACGTACGCGCTAACCCAGTAGAAGTCGCCATTCTTCGAGCGATTCTTGACGATCCCCATCCAGGGCTTGCCCTGCTTGATCGTGTCCCACATGTGGCCAAACACCGCCGGCGGCATGTCCGGATGTCGCACGAGGTTATGCGGCTGGCCGATCAACTCCTCACGCGTGAAGCCGCTGATCTCGACGAATGCATCGTTGCAGTAGGTGATCTTACTGTTGAGGTCGGTGGTGGAAATCAGGCGGTCTTCCGCGGGGAAGGTTCTTTCCCGCTGAGTCACGGGCAGGTTCTGGCGCATCGAGGCTTCCCTGTTCGCATTAGAGTTGAGACAGACGTATGAATAAGTACTAGCACAGCCTAATAAGCGCGCCAGCGTTAGGCTGTAAGCCTTTCGGAGAAGAAAGGCGACTCTGTTTCAGTTCTGATTCAGTTGCGTTTTGAAAGGTCTTGAGCAATGGCCTGCGGTTACGACTATGGCCACACAAGTCAGCCGCGCAGTCCGAGTGGTTGCGTTAGCACTGGAGGGTTGGGCACTGCCGATGAGATCAGGGAAGGCCCCTGAGGTGAAATACAGCCGCAACCGCAGCCCTTGCCAGGCAAGCCGCAGGCAGGGTTGTGGCCACGATAAGCCCGGCTTGCTTCCGGGCCAAAGCGTTCAGCGACGCTGACGCGCTTCGCGACGCAGGCGCTCCTGCTCGGCCTCGCTGATACGAATCGGCTGGGGTTGCGGGACGAGGCCAAGGGCCTGCAGCACGGCTTGCAGTTGTTCTTGCAGCTTGGCGAGCATGGGTACGACCTCCTGCCAAGTAAAGGGAAGAGCCAGGGGCTCACTTATCAGATTAGGCCGGGCAAAGCGGATTTCAACCCGGCTCGGTCAAATCACCGGGCTCTTGCGCCGATAGGGGAACACGTCGATCACCTTGCCTGCACGAATCGCTTCCTGCAATTGTTTCCAGTAGTCAGCGTCATACAGGTTGCCATGCAGCTGGCTGAACAGCCGCCGCTGCCTGATATCAGCGAACAGGAACGGCGGGAACTCCTCGGGGAACACGTCCATCGGCGCTACCGAATACCAGGGTTCGGCGCTCATCTCGTCCTCGGGGAAACGCGGCGGCGGAATGCGCCGGAAGTTCACCTCGGTGAGAAAGCAGATTTCGTCGTAGTCATAGAACACCACACGGCCATGGCGGGTGACGCCGAAGTTCTTCAGCAGCATGTCGCCAGGGAAGATATTGGCTGCTGCAAGCTGCTTGATGGCCAGGCCATAGTCGTCCAGCGCTTCGCGTACCTGCGCCTCGTTGGCACTTTCCAGGTAGAGGTTGAGCGGCGTCATGCGCCGCTCGGTCCAGCAGTGGCGCACCAGCACGGTGTCACCCTCCACCACTACGGTCGACGGCGCTACCTCCAACAGTTCGGCCAGGCATTCGGGCTCGAACTTGGCCTTGGGGAAACGAAAATCGGCGAACTCCTGGGTGTCGGCCATGCGCCCTACGCGGTCGACGCTTTTGACCAGGCGATACTTCTCGATCACCGTATTGCGGTCCACCGTCTTGGCGTGGGCGAAGCGGTCCTTGATGATCTTGAACACGGTATTGAAGCCCGGCAGCGTGAACACGCTCATGACCATGCCACGCACGCCCGGCGCCATGATGAAGCGGTCGTCGGTGCTGGCCAGGTGGCCGATCAGCGCGCGGTAGAACTCGGATTTGCCGTGCTTGTAGAAGCCGATCGAGGTGTACAACTCGGCGATGTGCTTGCCCGGCAGGATGCGCTTGAGAAAGCCGACGAACTCGGCTGGGATCGCCACGTCCACCATGAAGTAGCTGCGGGTGAAGGAGAAGATGATCGACACTTCCGCCTCGTCGGTGATCGCCGCATCGACCTGGATGCCCTGCCCTTCGCGGTGCAGCAGCGGGATCGCCAGCGGCCACTGTTCGTCGCGGGTGTAGATGCGCCCGATCAGGTAGGCGCCCTTGTTGCGATACAGCACCGAGGAAAACAGCTCGATGCACAGTACTGGGTCCTTGCAAACCCAGTCCGGCAGGCAGGCGCGCAGTTGTTCCTCCATGCGCTGCAGATCGCGAGGCAGGTCCTCGTAGGGCGCGTCGAAACGGTAATCTTCGAAAATTGCCTGCAACGTCGCATGCAGCTCGCCGGCGGGCCGGTAGCTGCGCGTCTGCGCAGCGATGGGCTGGTTGCGCAGCGATGGCCGGGTGGTATGGATGAACATGCAGCCATCGCTGATCTGGTCATGACTGAACAGGCTGCAGAAGATCGAGTTGAACCAGGTTTCCGCCAGCTCGTCGTCGAAGCGCCGATCGATCAGGACGATATAGGCGCTCTTGACCAGCGGCCACTGACCGACCTCCAGCAGCGACTGATCGAAACCGGCGAGCAGACCTTCGCGGGTCTGCGCCACTTTCTCTTCGTACAGGTTGATCCGCGCCGCCGAGGCCTGCTGCGCCTCCTGCCACTGCGCCTGCTCGAAGCGCATGCGCGCGCCATCGGTGATCTGGCGAAAGTGCTCGCGGTAATCGTCGAAGCCGTCGAGGATCAGGAGAGCGATCTCGCCGGTTGGCCATTGTTGCCCCATTACGCATGCCTCATCCGCAGTGTTCAGCCGAGCTTAGCCGACAACGCCTACATGGATGCAATCGTGATTGACAAAGCCTCCACCATTGCAGGTCGCGGCTAAAGCCCCTCCCACACCGTCCCTGCCACCGAGTCCTACCCAAACATTCAAAAGCGCAATGCGGATTGCCAGAACCCTGCCCAGCGGCAACACTCTCGCCCCCACCCTGCCGGATGTTTCACCGTGCGTACCGCCGATCTGTTTCGCCTGCTGCTGCTCGCCGCCATCTGGGGCGCCAGCTTCCTGTTTATGCGCGTTGCCGCACCGGTGCTGGGCAGTATGCCGACCGCGTTCTTTCGCGCCAGCTTCGGCGCACTCGGGCTGCTCGCCGTGCTTGTGCTGCTGCGCAGCAATTGGGACTTTCGCGGCAAGCTGCGCATCTGCCTGGGCTTGGGCGTGATCAACGCCGGCCTGCCTTCAGCCATGTACTGCCTGGCGGCGCTCATTCTGCCGGCCGGCTACTCGGCGATCTTCAATGCCACCACGCCGTTGATGGGCGTATTGATCGGTGCGTTGTTCTTCCATGAGGGCATCACGCCAAGCAAGGCGGCGGGCGTATTTCTCGGTCTGCTCGGCGTGGCGGTGCTGACCCGTACCGGGCCGGTGGCCTTCGACCTGCAACTGCTGCTCGGCGCCGGAGCCTGCCTGGTGGCCACCACCTGCTACGGCTTCGCGGGCTTTCTTACCCGCCGCTGGATCGGCCAGCAGGGCGGCCTGGACAACCGCCTGACCGCCTTCGCCAGCCTGGCAGGAGCCAGTCTGTTCCTGCTACCGCTGTTTGTCGGCAGCCTGGCGCTGCAACCGCCGCCCAGCTGGGGCGGTCTGGAAGTATGGTTATCGCTGGCCGGCCTGGGTCTGATCTGCACGGCGTTTGCCTACGTGCTGTATTTCCGCCTGCTGGCCGACATCGGGCCGATCAGGGCCAGTACCACGACCTTCCTGATCCCGCCGTTCGGCGTGTTATGGGGCGCCCTGCTGCTGGGTGAGCCACTGAGCTGGGACTACCTACCCGGCTGCGTACTGATCGCCCTGGCGCTTTGGCTGGTGGTCAGGCCTGGCGTAGCCAAGGTGTAGGGCGGGCTACGCGCACCAAGGCCACCGCGAAATCGCCAAGATGCGCCCCTACGGAAAGGCCGCCCGAAGGCCAATGCCAGTCAGTTAAGGCTGTAAGCGCATGGCTCCCCTCTCCCGTTTACGGGAGAGGGGCTGGGGGAGAGGGGCTGGGGGAGAGGGCCGAAATACCGCAAAACGGGCATTTACCCCTCTCCCTAACCTTCTCCCCAGAGGGGCGAGGGGATTGAATAGTAGCCAGTCGGCGCTTAACTGATCGGCATTAACCCGAAGGCGGCTTTGATCGCGACCAGCGGGTCTTACTGCTGCAATTCCTGCTCGGTGAACAGATCGCTGAACAGCATGCTCGACAGATAACGCTCACCGGAGTCAGGCAGGATCACCACGATGGTCTTGCCCTGCATCTCCGGCTTCTCGGCCAGGCGCACCGCCGCCGCCATCGCCGCGCCACAGGAAATCCCGCAGAGAATGCCTTCTTCGCGCATCAGGCGCAGGGCCATGGCCTTGGCTTCATCGTCATTGACTTGCTCGACCTGATCGACCATTGCCAGGTCGAGGTTCTTCGGCACGAAACCGGCGCCGATGCCCTGGATCTTGTGCGGAGCGGCCTTGACCTCGTCACCCGCCAGGGTCTGGCTGATCACCGGCGAACTCACCGGCTCCACCGCCACCGACAGGATCGGCTTGCCCTGGGTCTGCTTGATGTAGCGTGAAACGCCGGTGATGGTGCCGCCGGTGCCGACGCCGGAGACCAGCACGTCGATGGCGCCTTCGGTGTCGCGCCAGATTTCCGGCCCTGTGGTCTTTTCGTGGATGGCCGGGTTGGTCGGGTTCTCGAACTGCTGCGGCAGGTAGTAGTCAGGGTTGGCGGCGACCAGCTCGTGGGCTTTCTCGATCGCGCCCTTCATGCCCTTGGCCGGCTCGGTCAGCACCAGCTCGGCGCCCAAGGCCTTGAGCACCTTGCGCCGCTCCAGGCTCATCGAGGCTGGCATGGTCAGCACCAGCTTGTAACCACGTGCGGCAGCGACGAAGGCCAGGCCGATACCGGTATTGCCGGAGGTCGGTTCGACGATGGTCATGCCCGGCTTGAGCACGCCGCGCTCCTCGGCATCCCAGATCATGCTGGCGCCAATGCGGCACTTGACCGAATAGGCTGGGTTGCGCCCCTCGATCTTGGCCAGGATGGTCACACCTATCGGCCCCAGACGGTTGATCATCACCAGCGGCGTATTGCCGATGGCCTGGGCGTTATCTGCGAAAATGCGGCTCATGATGCATCGATTCCTTGTCGTTGCGGAGCTCATCAGCCTATGCCCGATGATCCATGGCGTCCAGCATCAGGAAGGTCGAACTCTGCACCCGCTCGCGCAGTCAACCTGAGGTGAACAGACCTGACGGACACACCAGATGAAACGCCGTTACAGCCTGCCGCTGTGGATTTGCCTCAGCCTGCTCGCCCTGCTGGTGATACTGCACGTTGCCCTGCCCTACGTCCTTCGCGACTACCTCAATGGCAAGCTCGCTGACATGGGCGATTACCGTGGGCACATAGAAGACATCGACCTCGCGCTCTGGCGCGGCGCCTATCGCATCAATGGCCTGAACATCGTCAAGGCCGAGCAGCAGGTACCGGTACCTTTCGTCGATGCTCCGCGCATCGATATCTCGGTGAGCTGGCGCGACCTGTGGCAGGAGCGTGCCGTGGTGGCCAGGGTGATCTTCGACAAGCCGCAGGTGAACTTCGTCGATGGGCAAAACAGCGACGACACCCAGACCGGTGAAGGTGTCGACTGGCGCGAGCAGTTGAACAAGCTGCTGCCGATCACCCTCAATGAAGTACGCGTGCTCGACGGCACCCTGGGCTTCTACAATTTCAATGCCTCGCCACCGGTGAAGCTACGCGCCAATGCCATCGACGCCAGCCTTTACAACCTGACCAACGTGGCCGATGAACAGGGCGATCGCGTGGCCCGGTTCGAAGGCACCGCACAACTGCTCGATCACGCGCCACTGGAAGCAACTGCCGTGTTCGACCCCTTCCACAATTTCGAAGATTTCGAATTCCGCGTACGCGCGACCGGCATCGAGCTACCGCGCCTGAACGACCTGGCCAACGCCTATGGCAAGTTCGACTTCAAAAGCGGTAATGGTGACCTGGTGATCGAGGCCCACGCCGAGGACGCGCAGCTCAGCGGCTATATCAAACCGCTACTGCGTAACGTCGAGGTATTCGACTGGCAGCAGGATGTAGAGGATCAGGACAAGGGCTTCCTGCGCTCGATATGGGAGGCGTTGGTCGGCGGTAGCGAGAAAGTGTTGAAGAACCAGCGCCAGGACCAGATCGCCACCCGCGTGGAACTCAGCGGTAGCACGCGCCAGCAGGATATCAGCGCCTTACAGGCGTTCATCGGCATCCTGCGCAACGGTTTCGTCGAAGCCTTCAATGCTCGCTTCGAGAACGCTCCGCCGGGTAGCGAAGACTAAATCATCGCTGAAGATGGCCTCGATCGGCGTGACCCGCCATTCAGTGACTGAATACCGCGTCTTCGTTCACAGACGAACCGGCTGCGCGTTATAGTCGCAGTCACAAAGTCAGCCGGCTGCGCCGCGCGCGCCCGTTCGAGGAATCTTCCCGATGAAATTCGAAGGCACCCAGTCCTACGTCGCCACCGACGACCTCAAACTCGCGGTCAACGCCGCCATCACCCTACAGCGCCCGCTGCTGGTAAAGGGTGAGCCGGGCACCGGCAAGACCATGCTCGCCGAGCAATTGGCCGACGCCTTCTCTGCCCGCCTGATCACCTGGCACATCAAGTCCACCACCAAGGCGCACCAGGGCCTCTACGAATACGATGCGGTCAGCCGCCTGCGCGATTCGCAGCTCGACTCTGACAAGGTCCACGACGTTCGCAACTACATCAAGAAGGGCAAGCTGTGGGAGGCGTTCGAGTCCGACGAGCGCGTGATCCTGCTGATCGACGAGATTGACAAGGCCGACATCGAGTTCCCCAACGACCTGTTGCAGGAACTCGACAAGATGGAGTTCTACGTTTACGAGACCAACGAGACGATCAAGGCCAAGCAGCGCCCGATCATCATCATCACCTCGAACAACGAGAAGGAACTGCCGGACGCCTTCCTGCGCCGCTGCTTCTTCCACTACATCGCCTTCCCGGATCGCGACACGCTGAAGAAGATCGTCGACGTGCACTACCCCAACATCAGCGGCGAGCTGGTGGCCGAGGCGCTGGATGTGTTCTTCGACGTACGCAAGGTGCCGGGTCTGAAGAAGAAGCCCTCGACCAGCGAACTGGTCGACTGGCTCAAGCTGCTGATGGCCGACAACATCGGCGAAGCGGTGCTGCGCGAACGTGATCCGACCAAGGCCATCCCGCCGCTGGCCGGCGCCCTGGTGAAGAATGAGCAGGATGTGCAATTGCTCGAGCGCCTGGCCTTCATGACCCGCCGTGCTTCTAGGTAGGAATTCGGGCTGCTGCGCGTCGGCCATGCTGCGTTGGAATCAGGCTCGCAATGCCCATGTACAAAAGTACACTGCGCTTGCTCACCTGATTCCGCCTTGCCTGGCTCTAGCTCGCAATCCCTTGCCCCGTGCAACAGAGAAGCCGTCCCCCGGCAATAGGCTTTGACGCAACGTGCCAGAGCCAACCAATAAACGAGGGCGCAGCCATGCTGCTCAATTTATTCAACGAAATGCGCGCGGCCAAGGTGCCGGTGTCGGTGCGCGAGTTGCTCGACCTGATCAACGCGCTCAAGCACAACGTCGTGTTCGCCGACATGGACGAGTTCTATTACCTCGCGCGCGCGATCCTGGTGAAAGACGAACGCCACTTCGACAAGTTCGACCGTGCCTTCGGCGCTTACTTCAAGGGTCTGGAAAACCTCAACGAACATATCGAGGCGATGATCCCCGAGGAATGGCTGCGCAAGGAGTTCGAGCGCCTGCTGAGCGATGAGGAAAAGGCGCAGATCCAGAGCCTCGGCGGCCTGGACAAGCTGATCGAGGAATTCAAGAAGCGCCTCGAGGAGCAAAAAGAGAAGCACGCCGGCGGCAACAAGTGGATCGGCACCGGCGGCACCAGCCCGTTCGGCTCCGGCGGCTACAACCCGGAAGGCATTCGCGTCGGCGACGCCGGCAAGCGCCAGGGAAAGGCCGCCAAGGTGTGGGACCAGCGCGAGTACAAGAACCTCGATGACCAAGTCGAGTTGGGCACGCGCAATATCAAGGTGGCGCTGCGCCGCCTGCGCAAGTTCGCCCGCCAGGGCGCAGCCGAAGAGCTGGACCTGGACGGCACCATCGACCACACCGCGAAGGACGGCGGGCTGCTAAATATCCAGATGCGCCCGGAGCGCCGCAACACGGTCAAGCTCCTGTTGCTGCTGGATATCGGCGGTTCGATGGACGCCCACGTAAAGGTCTGCGAGGAGCTGTTTTCCGCCTGTAAGACCGAGTTCAAGCATCTTGAATATTTCTACTTCCACAACTTCATCTACGAGAGCGTGTGGAAGAACAACATGCGCCGCACCAGCGAGCGCACTTCGACCCTGGATCTGCTGCACAAGTACGGCGCCGACTACAAGGTGGTGTTCGTCGGCGATGCGGCCATGGCGCCCTACGAGATCACCCAGGCCGGCGGCAGCGTCGAGCACTGGAACGAGGAAGCCGGCTACGTCTGGATGAAGCGCTTCACCGAGAAGTTCAAGAAGATCATCTGGATCAACCCCTATCCCAAGGGCACATGGAACTACACCGCCTCCACCCATCTGGTGCGCGAGCTGGTCGAGGAACGCATGTATCCGCTGACCCTGCAGGGGCTGGAAGATGGAATGAAGTACCTGTCCAAGTAAGCGAAAGCGCTGCAACGAAAGGGTAACGCCTGTCACCTATCGCTGTTCAGGGCTACGCCACTGATTTAATCGGTATCCAGAGGACAAGGCTTCGCGAACGAGTCCGCTCCCACAGGAATTACCGCACCAGCCCTGCGAGCGCTGGACCTATGTGGGAGCGGACTTGTCCGCGATAAGTTTGCCTCGCCGCGGCAGTCGCTGCTGCCTGATCAAATAAAAACGCCGCGCCCCTGCAGAGCAGTCGCGGCGTTTTCCTTGATTGACGACATAACCCCGAAGAGCCCTTTGCCTGGAAGGCGCGCACTCAGCGCTTGTCGTCGTCCGGCTTGTTCAGGTCCATCACCGTCTGCGCCGGGGTCTGCAGTGGCTCTTCCGGCTTGCTCTCGGCAGTGGCTACCGGCGCTTGCGGCGCACTCGCCTCTTCGCTCGGCATGTTCTGCTTGCTCCGGCCGATACGCTTGAACAGCCAGCCGATCACCACCACCGGGATGAACCAGAACTTCTTCAGCAGTACCAGCAGCATGGCCAGCAGGCCGGTCTTGGCCGCCACCTTGCCGGCTACTAACGCGCCCAGGCCGTATGCGGCGACGGTGTCCAGATCCGGATCGAATTCGGCGTAGCGCTGGCCAGGGTTGAATTCGGTAGCTGCCAGCACGGCCGGTACGTTGGCTTCGATTTCAGCCAGCTGGTCCATGTTGGCGACGAAATTCAGTACCAGCACACCCTTACGGCCCAGCACGCGGATGTTGTAGTTCAGGGTATTGATCTCGCTGTCGCCGAACTTAAGTTCCTTGGCCCAGTGCAGTTTCTTGCCTTCGGCATCGTAGCGTGGCGCAGCGGCCCAGCCGACCAGTTGTACCGGCTCGTAGCCGTTCTCTTCACGCCAGGTGTTGGCCTCGCGCATGTCGGCCTGCATGTCCTTGAGCATGTCGCCATAGTCGATATCGGCGGCGTCCTCGTCGGACACATAGCCGCTGTCTTCGTATTCGACGGTCACGCCCCAGGACTCGTCGGCCAACGGCGAGACACCGGCCGGCAGGATCATGCCCAGCGGCGGTACGTCATCCGGCGGGTTGCCCCAACCGTCGACCAGCAGGCGCTGGGCATTCTCGCCATCGAGGAATACCAGCGAATCGGGCAGGTTGAGGGTGGCCAGGTTGTTGCCAAGCACCACTCGCCCGGTCTTGAACTCCAGGCTGGCGACGAATTCTTCAGGGCTGATGTACTGCGCCGAATCGTCACCTTCGGTGACCTCCTCGCTGAGCGCAGCACTCTCAGGCTCGGTCTCGGGATTGGCGTACGCAACGGACGTGAACGGCAGGACGGCAGCCAGCGCGGCTGCCAGGATCGAATCCTTGATCGACATGGAAACTCCAGTGAAACAGGGTAAGAGATAAATGTAACGCGGTATTACATTAACATACCCTGCTCACACGTCTGGCGAACCAGCGCACCTTTTGCTCCGCTCGGCTTGCCCGGAGTATCGCTCCCAGGGCTTGCCGATTCAGCGCCAGTGGCGTTGCTGGGCGCGTCTAGTCCGCCCTGCCCCGAATATCAAGCCGAACATCAGCACCAGCAGCTCCGCCAGCCAAGCCAGCAGCAACGCACTGATCACACCCCAGAGGATTGCATCTGGAGTGAACAGCACCTGATAGCGGTAAACCCGCAAGGTCTCCTGGAACAGCTCATGATCGGCGCCAGTCGCCAGGTGCCAGGCCTGGGCGTACCAGGGGCCCTGCATGGCCTGCCACTCGCGCTCGAGCAAAGCCGAACGCTGCACCAGATGCCCGACGCTGTTGGCGTCGCTACGCATCACTGGGTCGTCGCTGACGCGGTAGTGCGCCACCAGCGCGCCCATGTCGCCCTTGAAGAATTTCTGTGCGGTTTCCTGGAAGCCCTTGAGACTCTGTTGCGACTCCAGACGATGCGCCTCGACGCGCTTGGCATAGTCATCGATGAAGCCCGGCACCTGTACGCCAAGCAACAGGCCGAAGGCGAACAGCGTCAGACGCAGGTAGCTTCTAAGCATGGGATCAGGCCTTGCCGTGAGTGATGCATTCGCCGCGGCGCCACAGGCGCCATTCGCCCGGCTGGTACAGCGACCATTGTTCGTTGTCGGTCAGAGGTTCGGTGGCGATGACCGTCACCACATCATTGGGTGTGGTTTCCGAGTGGAAGTCCACCTTGAGATCAGCGTCCTTGAGCTGCGCCGGACCGAACGGCGCGCGCCGGGTGATATGCGCTAGCTTGGTCGAGCAGAAGCTGAACAGCCAATCGCCATCGCTGAGCAGGCAGTTGAACACGCCGAGCTGACGGTAGCTGGCACAGGCTGCGACCAGCACCGGCAGGAGCATTTCCACCGAGACCGGCTCGGGAAAGGCGCGCCGCACGCGGTTGAGCAGGTCGCAAAAGGCGGCCTCGCTATCGGTCTCGCCCACCGGTCGATAGAAACTGGTGGAGCCCTGCAGACCAGCGAGCTGACCGTTGTGCGCGAAACACCAGTTGCGCCCCCACAACTCGCGGCTGAAGGGATGGGTATTGACCAGTGAAACCTGACCGACATTGGCCTGGCGGATGTGGCCGATCACCACCTCGCTCTTGATCGGATAGCGCTGTACCAGTTGCGCCACCTCGGACTCGCTGCTCGCCCGCGGGTCCTGAAACAGACGCAGGCCACGCCCCTCGTAGAAACCGATGCCCCAGCCATCACGGTGCGGCCCGGTACGGCCGCCGCGCTGCATCAGCCCGGTAAAGCTGAAGACGATATCGGTGGGGACATTGGCGCTCATGCCGAGCAATTCGCACATCGAATCAATTCTCCTTGCCGAGGATCAGGCGCAGACGCTCGGCTTCGTCCTGCAGACGCGCTTCGAGTCGCTTGCGGCCCATTGGCAGAAAACGCACCAGCAATCGCCAGAGCAGCGCCGGCAAGTCGCCCGGCCGACGCGGAATCAGGTGTAGATGAAGATGAGGCACGTGCTGGTTGGAGTCCGGACCATCGTTGATCAGCATATTGATGCCGTTGACCCCGTAACCGGCCTGACGCAGCGCACTGGCCACGCGCTCCGACAAGGTCAGCAGACGCTCACGAACCGGCACGGGCAAGTCACGCAGAAACGGCGCATGCAGGCGGCTGACGATCAGCACATGGGCCGGACGCATGGGAAAGATATCCAGCAGAACGATGAAGTCATCGTCCTCGTAAAGCCGATGAGCGGGTAGCCGCCGCTCGGCAATGGCACAGAAAACGCAATCCATCGAGCCTCCCTTGCACAAGGCCATCATGCTGAACGCACGGGCCAGCCGGCGCAAGGGGGCAAATCAGATACGCGGTTCCATACGGCCGTTGCGATCGCGCCCGTAGTCGCGAACCGGCAGATCGTCGTCCTCTTCCATGCGCTCGCGCAGCGTGCGCGGGTCTTCGTCAGGCTCGGAGACCGCCTGGCCATCGCGGTTCTTCCACCAACGCTCGATGGGCCAGCGAATGGCAACGAACAGCAGGTAAACGGCAAAAGCGATCAGGCTGTAGAGCGCCAGATCGGCCACGGCACGCCAGGCGTTGTTGCCAACCTTGAGCAAAACGTCCATGGCGGTGACCGCCAGTGCGGGCGCGAACAGCTCACGCGTCGGATCGACGATGGTCGGGCTGAACAGCAGCACGGCCACCAGCACGGCGAGCGGCTCGCGCAGGTAGCGCCACATCCAACTGGTCAGGCGCATCCATACCAACAGGCAACCCAGGGCAGCGAAGCCGTAGGCCGCCCAGGCCAGGAGGTAGTCGTTTTCATTCATCATAAGCAGGCGCCGGCGTGGCAGGTCTGGCAAAGGGGCGCTTATGATAGCGGTTTTTACCCGGCTCGGCGCTCTTGCCGGCCAGGCCGATCTGGAGTTTCGCCATGTCCTCTGCCCCCATCGCCCGCCAGGAAGCCGGCAACGATCCCTATCACTGGCTGGAGAACCGCGACAGCGAGGAAGTACTGGTCCATCTGCAGGCAGAGAACGCTTACCTGGAAAGCGTGCTGGAACCGCAGCAGGCGCTGCGCGAGCAACTGTTCGCGGAGATCAAGGGGCGTATCCGCGAGACCGACCTATCGCTGCCCACGCCCTGGGGCGACTATCTCTACTACCAGCGCACTACGGCCGGTGACGAGTATCCACGGCACTATCGCTGCCGTCGTCCTGCCGATGGTTCGCTGCAGGTCGACAGCGTCAGCGAAACGCTGCTGCTGGACCCCAACGAGCTGGCCGGTGGCGGCTTTCTTTCCGTGGGTGCATTCAGCATCAGCCCCGACCAGCAACGCCTGGCCTACAGCATCGACAGCAGCGGCGACGAAATCTACCGCCTGTTCGTCAAGGAGCTGGGCAGCGGCCAGATCAGCGAGCTGCCCTTCGACGACTGCGACGGCAGCATGACCTGGGCGAACGACAGCCAGACGCTGTTCTTCACCGAACTGGACGACACCCACCGCCCCTACAAGCTCTATCGTCACCGACTCGGCGAGGCCGCAGCCGAAGCGGTATTCGAGGAGGCAGATGGCCGTTTCTTCCTGCATTGCTATCGTTCCAGCTCCGAGCGCCAGCTGATTCTGCAATTGGGCAGCAAGACCACCAGCGAAGTCTGGGTGCTGGACGCCCAAACCCCGCAAGACGCCTTCACTTGCCTGGCGCCCCGCGAGGAAGGCCATGAGTATGACGTCGACCACGGCATGCTCAACGGCGAGTGGTGCTGGCTGATTCGCAGCAACCAGAGCGGGATCAACTTCGCACTGTACCGCGCCACCGAGGACAAACCGCAGCGCTCGCATTGGCAGCAGATTCGTCCACATGACCCGCAGGTGATGCTAGAAGGCGCCACGCTGAACCAACGCGCCATCGTCCTGGCGCTGCGCGAAGGTGGCCTGCCTATCCTCGAAGTGCAACCGCAGGGCCGCATGGCATATCGCTTGCAGTTGCCGGATGCGGCCTACAGTCTCTACGTGCAGGACAGCCTGGAGTTTCACAGCCCGGTGATTCGCCTACGCTACGAAGCGCTGAACCGCCCCGCCCAGGTACGCCAGCTGGAACTGGCCACGGGTGAGCAGCAGGTACTCAAGCAGACGCCGGTAGAAGGCCCGTTCGATGCCGATGTCTATGAGAGCCGCCGTCTCTGGGCCAGCTCGGCCGACGGTACGCAGATCCCCATCAGCCTGGTGGCGCGCCGCGAGGTATTCGCCGCAGGCCAACCGGCCCCGCTTTACCTCTATGGCTATGGTGCCTATGGCGCGAGCCTCGACCCCTGGTTCTCTCATGCTCGCCTGAGCCTGCTCGACCGCGGCTTCATCTTCGCCATCGCCCACATACGCGGTGGCGGCGAGATGGGTGAAGCCTGGTATCGTGCCGGCAAGCTGGAGCACAAGCAGAACAGCTTCGATGACTTCATCGCCAGCGCCGAACGCCTGATCGCCGAAGGCCTGACCACCGCCTCTCAGCTGGCGATCAGCGGCGGCAGCGCCGGCGGCCTGCTGATCGGCGCCGTGCTCAACCAGCGTCCCGAGCTGTTCACTGCCGCCATCGCCGAGGTGCCCTTCGTCGACGTTCTCAATACCATGCTCAACCCGGACCTGCCGCTCACCGTGACCGAGTACGATGAATGGGGCGACCCGAACCAGCCCGAGGTCTTCGAGCGCATCAAGGCCTACGCGCCTTACGAGAATGTGCGCGCCCAGGCCTATCCGGCGATTCTCGCCGTGGCGGGCTACAACGACAGCCGCGTGCAGTACTGGGAAGCCGCCAAGTGGGTGGCGAAACTGCGCCGCGACAAGACCGACGACAACCTGCTGCTGCTCAAGACCGACCTCGGCGCGGGCCATGGCGGCATGAGTGGGCGTTATCAGGGCATCAGGGATGTGGCGTTGGAGTATGCGTTCCTGTTCCGTGTGCTCGGGATAGCGCACGCCTAGGAGCGACTTCAGCCGCGATTGCCCAAGCATCGCGGCTGAAGCCGCTCCTACAAAAACCGACGCTCAGTCCTGCTTGCGCTGCCCTTCCAGGCCCTGGCTGTTGCGGCGTATCTGCTCGTCCAGTTGCGGAATCGACTGATCGCGATTGGAGCGAGGCGCCGCCCCAGGCAGGGGTTGTCCCTGAGGCGGCGGGAGAAGGGGCGCCGACCCCTGGCGCTTGATCGGTACCGCGTTCGAGGGCTGGCCATAGGGCTGTGGCGTCGCCGTTCCCGGCGACCCGGCCTCCGGGGCTGATGGCATGCGCATGGGCTGCTGCGCCCATGTCAGGGTGGCGACGCTGGATGCCAGGATCATCGCGGCGAGAATGGGGATACGCATGATGGCTCTCCTGCTCGACTGGCTTTCGTTCTATTCTGGCAACACCTGCCCACCAACGTTCCAGCGAACCGCTCCATGAATCCGACCAGCAAGCTCGACAAGATTCTCGCCGAAGCCCAGCAACGCCGCGAAACCAGCTACCGGGAAAAGGCGCTGCGCATGTACCCACACATCTGTGGCCGCTGCGGCCGCGAGTTCAGCGGCAAGCGCCTGAGCGAGCTGACCGTGCATCATCGCGACCACAATCACGACAACAACCCGGAAGACGGCTCCAACTGGGAGCTGCTGTGTCTGTACTGCCACGACAACGAGCACCAGCGTCAGGTCGACCTGCACTACCAGAAGGAAGAGGCCGCCAGCGCAGGTTCCGGCAGCAAGGTCACGCACAAGGGGCTGGCCGGCCTGGCAGCGCTGCTGGGCAAGACGGAAGATAAGCAAGGCTGAAAGCCATCACCCGCAGGAACGAATTCATTCGCGATGCTTGCCGGCGCGGCGCCAGCCCTTTTCGCGGATAAATCCGCTCCTACCGACCGTGCCTCTAGACAGCTTCGGTGCAGGGGCAACGCTTTTGTAGGAGCGAATTCATTCGCGATTCGCGGCTGAGGCCGCTCCTAGGGGATCCTGTGGGCTACGGCTCAGCGCAACAGGCGCGTATCCAGGGTTTTCGACGGGCCGCCGATGACGTTCTCGGTGATATCGACAAAGTCCTTGGTGCTAACGCGATCCAGGCGCATCAGCCCACGGGTGACGTCGTCCAGCGAGAGATTGCCCTTGTCCTTGGTCTTCTGGCGGATTTCCCGGTCCAGCTCCTGCAACAACAGCACGGCGCGCGCGGTGACCTGGCCGCTGGCATTGTCGGTGCGCAGACTGTTGACCGGTTTGCTCCAGCGAATCAGCTGCTCGCGGATTTTCTGATAGCGGTCCTCGCTGATACCTCCGGCACGGCGCATCACCTCGATGGCGTAGTACTCGGCCAGACCTTCAGCGATCCAATCACTGCGATCACGACCATAGATGCGACCGAATACATGCACCAGTTCATGTACCAGCGAACTGGTACCGTTCTCGCTGACCAGTGGACGGTCGGCGTGCATGTAGTAGGAATTGGCCGCCGACAGACCGCCGCGCCACATCGGGTTGCCGGCGCCGACGATCAGCAGCTTGTCCGGGTCGCGCGGGAATACCTGCTGCATCTGCGGCCAGACGAAGGTGAGGAAAGTCATGATATCCATGCGCCGCATGCCCTCGCCGACTGGCGCGGAAATGGCGACTTCGGTATCGCCCAGGCGCGTGCGGCGGGTGCCCAGCTTGCCGGCGAGCATCCAGCCGGTGGGACGATCGAACTTGCGCTCCGGGTTGTCGATACGAAAACGATTCTTGCCGATGCGCGGCCAGCCGGTTTCCACGCTCTTCCAGCCCTTGGGCAGTTCGAACTGCAGGCGCGCCACCAGATCGGTCTTGTCACGCTGATCGAGCCTGGCCGCGGGCACCAGATCGTCCCCGCGAAATAGCGCCCAGTCCTCGGTCATCCTGGCATCGTAACGGCCGGGCTTGCGCTCGCTGTCGATCAGCACCCGATAGCTGAGAACGCTCTTGCCCTCGCCCGGCTGCCATTTGCCACGACCGGCGACCTCCTGCGACCACTGGCCATCGGCCTTGAAATCACTGAAGCGCCCATCTTCGCCAAGATTGAAATCGAAACTGCGCACGCGCTCGCCCTTCTCCAGCGTGATGCTGACCTCAGCCTGATTGCTCTCAGGCAGAAAGCGCACGTGATAATCCAGATCGACCTTCTGCGTGGCAGCGAAGGTCGGCAGGCTCAGAAGCAGCAGAGACGCGTACAACGGCAAGCGAAGGGACATCGAGCAACACTCCTGATGCGGGGACATGGCGGCATATGACCGCCGCGCCACAGGGCAAATTCCATGAACGAGGGACAGATTTGCCACGAAGCCGCGCGGCAATCAACCAGCGCGGAAAATCAGATGATCTTCCCAGTCCTCTTCGGCCACGCTGTTCTCGCTCAGCATACGTCCCGACTGGGAAATCCGCTCGGCATGCACAGCATCCGCATCGCCGCTCACCAGGTGATGCCAGTGCGGCAGATCCTTGCCTTCACTGACCAGACGATAGGCGCAGGTCGGCGGCAGCCATTGGAACTGATCGGCCTGGGCCGGCGTGAGCTGGATGCAATCGGGCACATGCTTGACCCGGTTGGGATAGTCGCTGCACCGGCAGCTCTGCAGGTCCAGCAGTTTGCAGGCGATACGCGTGTAATAGACGGCACCGTCATCCTCGTCCTCGAGCTTCTGCAGGCAGCACAGGCCGCAACCGTCGCACAGCGATTCCCACTCGCCCGGATCGAGCTGGGCGAGCGTCTTGCGTTTCCAGAAGGGTTCGAGGTTGGCGGTCATGGAGCAGTATGGACTCAGGTGAAAAAAGCGCGGCAGTCTAGCTTGAGCCCCAGCCCTGGCCAAGCGGCGCATGCCGAATGGCGCCATCAGGGATTGATTGTACGAGCCGGTTATCGCCGCTGGCGGGGTGCACCCGCCCTACAGATCTGCACCCGTAGGGCGGGCGCAACCCGCCAAGTGCCTCAATAACCGCGAGCGAAATCCACTTCACCACGCAGCGGCTCTCCGGCTTGCCAACGCGCCAGGTTGTCGATGAACAAGTCGCTCATCAGTGCCGGGTCGGTGGGTGCCGAGCTGTGACCGGTGAGCAGCAGACGCGGCGCCGTCCAGAACGGGTGGCCTGGCGGCAGAGGTTCCTCACGGCACACATCGATCACTGCACCCGCCAGCTGATTTCGCTCGAGCGCGGCGACCAGGTCGGCGTCGACCACCGCGACGCCACGCCCGGCATTGATCAGCACGGCCTCTTCACGGAAATGGGCCAACAGGCGGGCGTCGTAGAGATCGCGGGTTGCCGGCGTGTCCGGCAACAGATTGATCACGTAGTCGGCCCAGGCGATCAGCCGAGGCAAGTCGTCCATGGCCGCCACTTCGGCAAAAGGCGCCTGCTCTCGGGCGTGGCTGGCAACGCCACGCAATTGCACAGCGAAGGGCTGCAGAAACGCGGCCACGGCCTGTCCGATATCGCCGCAACCGACCACCAGCACCCGGCGCCCACGCAGGCTGCGCGGCAAGCTGTGATCCCAACGCTGCTCGACCTGCGCTGCCAGCCGAGCGAACAGGCGCCGCTCATGGGCCAGCATATGGCCGAGCACGTATTCGGCCATTACCTGGCCAAAGATGCCAACGGCGCGGCTCAAGCGATAATCACGCGGCAGGCCCGCCGCCAGCAGCGGCGTGATGCCTGCCCAGGTCGACTGCAGCCACTGCGGGCGCAGCCCGTCGCGCAGCAAGGGGGCGAGCAGGTCGGGCTGACCCAGCCACAGCTCGCATTCGCCGGCCACGGCACGCAGTGACTCAGGCCGCGCATCCACCACCAGTTGTAGCTCAGGGCAGGCGCGACGAATACGCTCGGCATAGAGAGCGTGGTCATCTTCTGCGATCAGCAGGCGCATGCTTCAGACCGGGTCGTTACGGCACAGCAACTCGTCGGGCAAGTGCTGAATGTAGTCCTCTTCGGGCGGCGGCATCTGCAGGTGATAACCCTGCTTTTCGAGATTCTCCAGCACCGTGGCGATGTCTTCCCGCGCCAACTGGCGATCCGGGCTTAGCACCAGGTCGAAGGCGTGCGCAGGCGGGCCGAACACCGCGAGCAGCCCCTCGGGCACGCGGGTCAGGGCCTCGGCCTTGAGCACATAGAGGTACATCTCGTTCTTGCGCGGGCTCTTGTAGATGGAACAGATGCGTTTCACGCGGATTCTCCTTCAGCGGCCAGGCAGTCCAGAAGCGCCTGACCCATCAACTCCCGGCGCCAGCCGCGCAGGGAGTCGGGCAATTGGTACGGGCCATTGGGAAAGCCGCTTTTCAGCAGGGCTTCCAGGGTTTTCTTGCGCAGCATCAGCTCGGGCACGATATCCAGGCGCTCGCCCTCACGCTGGCCGACGGCACGTAGTTTCTTCAGCAGCGCCGAGGCTTCGATCGGCAACGGCTCGGGCAAGGCCTCGGGCCATTGCTCGGGGGGCAGCGCCGCGGCCTCGCGAATCAGCTTGAGCAGGGTTTCGCCATCCTGGCGCACGGTCTTCGGGTGCATGTCCTCGATACGCGCCAGCGCCACCAGGTTATCCGGCTGGGTGCGCGCCAGCGGCCACAGCGAATGCTCGCGCAGCACGCGATTACGTGGCTGATTGCGCGACCGCGCCTCGCGCTCGCGCCAGGCGCACAGGGCACGCAGCACCGCTTGCTGCTGACGCGACAGCTTCCAGGCCAGCTTGGCATCGCGCCAGGCGTCCTCTGGCGCCACTTCACGGCTCAGGTTGGCCACCAGTTCGGCGCCGTCCTCCAGCACCCACTCGACTTTCTGCGGCGCCAGGCGAGCCATCAGCGCACGGTACACCTCGACCAGATGCAGCACGTCTTCGGCGGCGTAACGCACCTGCAGCTCCGACAGCGGCCGCTGCAGCCAGTCAGAGCGGGTCTCGCCCTTGGGCAACTCGATATCGAGCAGGGCCTGCACCAGGCGCGAGTAGCCCATGGAGAAACCGAGGTTGAGATAACCGGCCGCCAGTTGCGTATCGAACAGCGGCGCCGGCAGGCTGCCGGTCAGGCGCAGGAACACCTCCAGATCTTCACTGCACGAATGCAGCACCTTGACCACGCCCGGCGCTTCGAGCAGTGCAGCGAACGGTCGCCAGTCGCTGATACGCAAGGGATCGATCAAATAGGCACCCTCGCCAGCGCTGACCTGCAGCAATCCAGCGATGGGGTAGAAGGTGTCGACGCGCATGAACTCGGTGTCCAGCGCGACGAAAGGCAGCGCCTGCCAGGCAGCGCAATGCTCGGCCAGGCCGGCATCGTCGAGAATCCAGTGAATGTCGTTAGCCACGCGGCTCTCCCATGAACAATGCCGCGCAGTATATATGCCTAGGCGATCCCACGGGGTGCGGCCTGCCGTCGGCAACAGGAACTGTGTACTCTGTGCCGCGCACCACCTCCGCCACGGAATAACGACAATGCTGAAGAAACTGCTTGCCCTGCTCGTCATGCTGCTGGCCGCAGCGGCCGGTTACCTGGCCCTGACCCCCAGCCCGATCGATCCGCTGCCCTGGGATGCCGCGCCGCCTCCGGAGATGACCGGCGTGCTGGAACCCAACGACACCCTGATGAAGGCCGAGCTGCTGGCGCGCGGCCAGGTCCATGGCCCCGAGGATACCGCCGTGGATGCCGAGGGCCGCGTCTACGCCGGCCTGCTTGACGGGCGCATCGTGCGCGTTCAGGAGGACGACAGCCTGGAAACATTCGTCGACACTGGCGGCCGCCCGCTGGGCATGAACTTCGATGCCGATGGCAACCTGATTGTCGCCGACGCCTACAAGGGCCTGTTGAGCATCGACCCGCAGGGTGCGATCAAGGTGCTGACCACCGAGGCCGACGGCCTGCCCTTCGCCTTCACCGATGATCTGGATATTGCCAGCGACGGCACCATCTACTTCAGCGACGCCTCCTCGCGCTTCGAACAGCCGGACTACCTGCTCGACCTGCTCGAAGCCCGCCCGCATGGGCGCCTGCTGAGCTACAACCCGGCCAGCGGCGAAACCCGCGTACTGCTCGATGGCCTGTACTTCGCCAACGGCGTGGCGCTGTCGGCGAACGAGGACTTCGTGCTGGTCAACGAGACCTATCGCTACCGCATCACCCGCTACTGGCTCAAGGGCGATAAGGCCGGCCAGCACGACATCTTCATCGATAACCTGCCAGGGCTGCCGGATAACCTGCAGGGCGACCGCAAGGGCACCTTCTGGGTGGCGCTGCCCACCCCGCGCAAGGCCGACGCCGACTTCCTCCATCGCCACCCCTGGCTCAAGGCGCAACTGGCCAAGCTGCCGCGCGCGCTGTGGCCGAAGGCGATTCCCTATGGCTTCGCCATCGCGCTCGATGAACAGGGCAACATCGTCCGCAGCCTGCACGACACCAGCGGCACGCATCTGCGCATGGTCACCTCGGTGAAGCCGGTGGGTGATTACCTGTACTTCGGCAGCCTCGACAACGACCGCATCGGCAAACTGCAGATTCACTAAGAGTCTGCCCACGATCGTTCGACGAGAGTCCACCTGCGAATGACAACAAAAAGGCAAAGCGGTCATTCGCAGTCGTGCCCAAGTTGGTGGGCTGAAGCGGATCGCCGCCCGGCCTACCCTATCGTAGGGCGGGCTTCAGCCCACCAAATCGAAAGGGTGGACTCAGACCTTCTGGGCAATCCAGATGGTATGCCGCGTGCCCCGGTTGCCGTGGGCATAGACTTGCAACGCCTCGCCCTGGAAACCTGCCTTGCGCACTTTCTCGGAGAACGCCCGGTCAGCGCTGGATGACCAGACCGCCAGCATGCCCTTGGGCCTCAGCGCTTTGGCACATTGACGCAGGCCGTCCATGCTGTACAGCCAGTCATTGCCCTTCTGGGTCAAACCCTCGGGACCGTTGTCGACGTCCAGCATGATCGCGTCGTAGCACTGCTCGGCAGCCTGCAGCACCTTGGCGACGTCGTCCTGAATGATCAGCGCACGCGGATCGTTCAATGGGTAGCCGGCTTTCGCCCCCAACGGGCCACGGTTCCACTCGACCACGCCAGGCACCAGCTCGGCCACCGCCACTTCGGCATCCGCGCCCAGGTGTTGGAGTGCCGAGGCCAGGGTAAAGCCCATGCCCAGACCACCGATCAGCACCCGAACTTGTGGACGCCCGGCAATCTGCTTGCAGGGAATCGCCGCCAGGGCATCTTCCGAGCCGTGCATACGCGTATTCATCAACTGCCCGCCATCGCCACCGGCGATCTTGATGACGAAATCCTCTCCGTATTCGAACAGGTTCAACGCACCATTCGTACCCGGGATCGGAGCGGTGTCGAGCTGGACAAAACGTTTCATGCGTGGCGAGGACCTGTGTAGCGAGCGTGAGGGCAGGCAGCATGCCTGAATCACTCGGGCAACACAGCCCCGCGCCAGAAATGACGAGGCCCCGCGTTCACACGCGGGGCCTCGAGGTCACAGCGGCGCTGCTTTCAGAGCCTGGTCGAAGTCAGACTTTGCGCAATTCTCAGACCACGCCCTGCGCCAACATCGCATCGGCGACCTTGACGAAGCCGGCGATGTTGGCGCCCTTGACGTAGTTGATGCGGCCATTCTCTTCGCCATGGTGCACGCAGGCATGGTGAATGTTCTGCATGATGCCGTGCAGACGCTCGTCCACCTCGCCGGCGCTCCAGTGCAGACGCATGGCGTTCTGGCTCATTTCCAGGCCGCTGGTGGCCACACCGCCGGCGTTGGACGCCTTGCCCGGTGCGTAGCAGATGCCGGCCTCGACGAACAGGTCAACCGCTTCCAGGGTCGAGGGCATATTGGCGCCCTCGGCCACACAGATGCAGCCGTTCTTCAGCAGCGTGCGGGCGTTGTCGCCGTCCAGCTCGTTCTGCGTCGCGCAGGGCAGCGCGATGTCGCACGGCAGGTCCCAGGGGCGCTGGCCGGCGAGGAACTGCAGACCGTAGTGCTCGGCCATTTCGCGCAGACGGCCACGGCGCACGTTTTTCAGATCCATCAGGTACAGCCACTGCTCATCGCTCAGGCCGCTCTCGATATGCAGAGTGCCCTCGGAGTCGGACAGCGAGATGACGCGACCGCCCAGTTCCATGACCTTCTGCGCCGCATACTGGGCGACGTTGCCGGAACCGGAGATGGCCACGCGCTTGTCTTCGAAGCCCTTACCGATGCGTTTGAGCATCTCCTGAGCGAAATACACGCAGCCGTAACCGGTCGCTTCCGGGCGGATCAGGCTACCGCCGTAACTCAGGCCCTTGCCGGTCAGCACCGAGGTGAACTGGTTGGACAGGCGCTTGTACTGGCCGAACATATAACCGATCTCGCGGCCACCGACACCGATGTCACCGGCTGGTACGTCCAGGTCGGCACCGATATGGCGGTACAGTTCGCTCATGAACGACTGGCAGAAGCGCATTACTTCGCCCTCGCTCTTGCCCTTGGGATCGAAGTCCGAACCGCCTTTGCCACCGCCCATCGGCAGCGAGGTCAGCGAGTTCTTGAACACCTGTTCGAAGGCCAGGAACTTGAGCACGCCCAGGTTCACCGAAGGGTGGAAGCGCAGGCCGCCCTTGTACGGACCGATGGCGCTGCTCATCTGGATGCGGTAGCCACGGTTGACCTGCACCTGGCCGCGGTCGTCGACCCACGGCACACGGAACAGGATGGCGCGCTCCGGCTCGACCATGCGTTCGAGAATACCGGCATCGCGATAGCGCGGGTTGGCTTCAAGGAAGGGCCACAGACTGCGTACGACCTCCTCCACCGCCTGGTGAAATTCCGGCTGGTCGGGATCGCGCTGTTTCAGGCGCGCCAGGAAAGAATCGACGGACAACGACATGCGGCACCTCGACACCACAAAGACAAAAGTGGCCGGCACTCTATCAGGCGGCAAAGCACCAAAACAGATCAAAATGTCGCTTTAGTGAAACTTTTTAGTGCATTAACCCAGGCGCATGGCCAAATGGCCCGCTTTAAAGCCGTTCACGCCCGCTCACGCGCGCACCAAAATCCATCCTACTGCGCACAGTTTTCGATCACCACCGTCATCTCAACGTCCGCTATCGGCGCAGTTTCAGCGCCCTGCAGTAGTGCCTCCATGCTCTGCCGCGTATCGGCCATCAAGGCCGCGAGGCTGTCACGGTCGTAGCGACTGGCATCGATCGCAGCGCCTATCGCCAGCTGTACCGGTTGATCGAGATTAAGGCGCCAGGTGCGCGCCGGCAGCACATGTTGAATGCCGCGGATGGCAACCGGCACGATCACCGCATCGGTATCCAGCGCCAGGTGGAAGCAACCTTTCTTGAACAGCTGCAGCCGGCCATCGACCGAGCGCGTCCCTTCCGGCGCGGCCCACAGCACGATGCCGCTTTCCATCATCTGACGGGCGCGCTGTAGATCACGTCGGGCCTGCTGCGGATTGTGCCGGGCCACTGAGGGAAATTCTGCAGCGCGCATGGCGCGGCCGAGAAATGGAATGCGGTACAACTCGCTCTTGGCCAGCATGCGAATCGAACCCGGCATGGCAACGAAGCTGGCCGGAATGTCGTAATGGCTGGAATGCGTGCAGAGGATCAGGTAACGCCGACCGTCATTGAAATCCGGACACTGGCCCTGCACCGTCATATGCATGCGCACCAAACGCAGCAATGTTGCAGACCAGGCACGGGTATAACCATCGACGTGCTCGCGGCGCAACCGCCCCACCGCGGCCCGGCCAATCACCAGCAGGCAGAAATGCAGCGTCACGCCGAGCGTGCACAACACCACACCGGCACGACGGGCCAGATTCGCGCTGTGCGCGATGGGTTGCAGTCTCAGCATGAAATGGCTCCTTACTTATCGGGAGGTTGATCCGGGTGCAGCGCATTGGCTAGGCGGTATGATGCCGACAAACGCGTCTACGACACAGGAGGTACCATGCCATTCGCTCAACTGATCAGCACGGAACAGCTTCAAAGTCGCCAGGGCCAGGACAACCTGCTGATCCTGGATTGCCGCTTCGCCCTCGAAGACCCGGCCTATGGCCGCCGCAGTTACCTTGACGGGCATATTCCCGGTGCCCACTTCCTCGACCTCGAACAGGACCTGTCTGCCCCGGTGATCAAGGGCGTAACCGGTCGCCACCCGCTACCGGACCCCAGCGCACTGGTCGAACGTTTGCGCAGCTGCGGCCTGCGGGCGGACAGCCAGGTGGTGCTGTACGACGACGGTCCCGGCGCCTTCGCGGCTCGGGCATGGTGGCTGCTGCTTTGGCTGGGCAAGCGCGATGGCCTCTACTTGCTCGATGGCGGCTTGAAGGCGTGGCGCGAGGCCGGCCAGGAACTGAGCATTGCCCCGCCGGAGAACGCACCCGGTGATTTCTCGGCGCAACCCGACAGCGACCTGCTGCTGAGTGCCGAGCAACTGGCCCTGCGCCTGGGCAATCCGGATCTCACCCTGCTCGACGCCAGAGCGTTGCCGCGCTTTCGCGGCGAGGTCGAGCCACTCGACCCGGTCGCCGGACACATTCCCGGCGCGCAATGCGCGGCATTCACCGACAACCTCGGGGCCGATGGCCGATTCCTGCCGGCACAAGCGCTGCGCGATCGCTTCGACCAACTACGCGGCGATCGCCCACTGGAAAACATGGTGGCCTACTGCGGCTCCGGGGTTACGGCCTGCCACAACCTGTTCGCAATGAGCCTGGCCGGTTATCCGCTGGCACCGCTGTATGCCGGCTCATGGAGCGAATGGATCACCGACCCGGCGCGTCCGGTTGCCACCGGAGAATGATTGGGTTTTAAGTACCAATCGAAATATGCGCAATAACTCAAATCCGGAATCAATTTAAAAACAGTCCTTTACAGCTGAAATATCGCACTAGACTTGAAATTGAGCGGCTAACCCCGCTCCCGGTGGGGCCTTTATCGAAGAGCCCAGACCGTTGAAAAACGTTAGCGAGGCAGGCAAGACAAGGCAAAAACAGCCGAGAAAGCGGAGTTTACAAGCGTAAATGAGCATTTCGAGGCTGTTTTTAACGCAGGATTGCCAACGCAGATAGTTTTTCATCGGTCTGCAAACAGCTGCCATGCGCCCGGCCCCCACCGGCACCCTCCGCGAGGATGCTATGGGAATTGCCGCCTGCGATCTCAGCCAGCACGTGATCCGCCCTACCCTTCTCTATCTGCAGCGCCATAGCGCCACGGCCGAAGCCCTGCTGCTGGGGGCTGCAGCCTGCCAATCGGCACTCGGCAGCGCGCTGGACAATCCGCAAGGCCATGGCCTGTATCGCATCAGCGAACAGCGCCATCAGACCCTCTGGGATCAGCACCTGGCCTTCGATCCGGAGCTTGCCAGTCGCGTCCGTGGGCTTGCCAGTCAGCATGCCTTTCTCGAAGCCCCGCATATGGAGCTAACGGTCAACCTGCGCTACGCCACGGCCATTGCCTGGCTACTGGTGGAGATCGAAAAACTGGAGCTGCCAGCCGCCAATGACCTGATGGCCCTGGGCCGAATTTGGTGCAAGGTTTTTCAACCGCAAGGCCGCCAGCACGACTTTCTCGAAGCCTGGCAGCGTTGTATCGAGCCGGTGAGCCAGGTCGCCTGACCAAGCCGTCAGAAAAAACCTGAGGGAGTTATGCGCCAAATCGCACCAATTGTCCGACAATGCGCTCTATTTCGGGAACTTCAGCGCCTTGGCAGCGGTCAGGAAAAACTGTAGCGTGCGCCCCCTCGCCTCACCACAGGAGCTTCCCCGTGAGCAAACGCCTTCTCAAGACCGGCCTTGCCGTCGCTATCACTGCCACTTCCAGCCATGGCTTCGCCGCCGGCTTCGCCCTTAACGAACAAAGCATTTCCGGCATGGGTACGTCGTTCGCCGGCCGCTCATCGTCCGCCGATGACGCCAGCACCGTGTTCGGCAACCCGGCCGGCATGGCCCGCCTAAAGCGTGAGGAAATCAGCGTCGGCGCCGCTGCCATCTATGCCAAGAGCGATATCAGCCATGCCACAGCCAGCTCCGCCTTCGGCCCTGTGGCCGG
Organism: Pseudomonas sp. UBA6323; assembly: GCF_002439135.1. Lineage (NCBI taxonomy): Bacteria > Pseudomonadati > Pseudomonadota > Gammaproteobacteria > Pseudomonadales > Pseudomonadaceae > Pseudomonas > Pseudomonas sp. UBA6323. The sequence continues at coordinate 136,298 of NZ_DJSX01000034.1, forward strand.
CAGCAATGACGGCGACATGGTGCCGGTCACGGGCGTGCCCATGGGTTATTACGTCAAGCCGCTGGACGACAAGGTCGCCTTCGGCCTCGGTATCTACGTGCCATTCGGTCTGATGACCGACTACGAAAGCGGCTACCAGGGCCGCTACTACGCCGACAAGAGCTATGTGCGCGTCATCACTGTCCAGCCGACGCTCAGCTATCGTTTCAACGACAAGCTGTCGGTAGGCTTCGGCCCCACCTTTAACCATATCGAGGGCGAGCTTTCCTCGTCGCTGAATGCCGGCACCGAAGACGGCAAGGTGAAGGTCAAGGGCGATGATACGGCGGTCGGCTTCAACGTCGGCGTGCTGTACGAATTCACCCCGCAGACCCGCCTCGGTCTGACCTACCATTCGCGCGTGAAGTACGAGCTGGAAGGCGACACCCGGGTACAGGTCGGTGGCGCACTGGCAGGCCTGGCCGGCAAGTACGATGCCTCGCTTGACGTGACCACCCCCGAATCCGTGGACCTTTCGCTCACCCACGAACTCGACGACCGCTGGACCCTGTACGCCGGCAGCACCTGGACGCGCTGGAGTCGCTTCCAGGAAATCCGTATCGAGAACGAAACCTCGACGCTGCCGCCGCCGCTGGCCACCATCGTCGAAGAGCAGAACTGGCACGACACCTGGGCCCATGCTGTCGGCCTGTCGTACAAGCTCAACCCACAGTGGACGCTGCGTACCGGCATTGCGATCGACCAGTCGCCAACCAACAATGTCGACCGCTCGCCGCGCGTGCCGTCCGGCGACCGCACCATCTTCAGCGTCGGCGCCGGCTGGAGCCCGAGCGAGGACATGACCATCGACCTGGCCTACTCCTACCTGCGCGAAGAGTCGGTAGACGTCGATCACGTCAGCGCCACTCGCGGCGCCTACAGCGCCCGCTACAAGAACAGCGCGCATGGCCTGGGGGCGTCGCTCAGCTACCGTTTCTGATCGGCGTCACGCACGCGGCCAGGGACGGCTGCGTGAGCTACCTCCAACCGCTGAGGCTCAAGGGCTGCGAGGCGATGGCCTTTTCCACAGCGGCGATCAACTCGGGATCATCCGGCTTGGTCAGGCTGGAGAAGCTGGCCACCACCTTGCCCTGGCGGTCGACCACATATTTGAAGAAATTCCAGCGCGGCTGCCGGCTCTGTTCGGCCAGGCCCTTGAACAGGGGAATGGCGTCATCGCCGGACACCGCTTGCGGCTCGGTCATGGCGAAGGTCACGCCGTAATTGACGTAGCAGACCGTAGCCGTCTCCTTGCTGTCAGCAGACTCCTGCCGAAAGTCGTCGGACGGCACGCCCAACACTTCCAGATCCTGATCCTTGAAACGCTGATAGAGCGCTTCGAGCCCTTTGAATTGCGGGGTAAAGCCGCAGAAGCTGGCGGTATTGACCACCACCAGCGGCTTGCCGCTGTACTGGCAGAGTTCGATGTTCTCGCCCTTGGTGCGCAGCTTGGGCAGCTCGCCCTGCAGCATCGCCGGACATTCGGCGGCCAGCACCGGCAGCGCCAGACTGGAGAGCAGCAGGAAGCAGGCAAAACGGCGGAAAGACATGACGATTAACCTCGAGCGATAAAGCGATCTCGCCACGCTACTCGCAGGTCCGTCCGCAGGCAACTAGCAGATACCGACGCCCAACTGCAGCAAGGCCAGCCCGCCCTGGCGCCAACCCCACCAGGCCAGCGCCAGCAGCGAAGCGAGGCCCAGCGCCACGGCACCGAACGTCAGCGCCTTGCGGCTCACGCGGGCGTCCCCTGCAGGCGCGCCACCGGCACCTCGCGCACGGGCCAGTTGAGCGCCGCGGCCATCAGGCTCAGGCCGATAGAAATCTGCCAGACCAGATCGTAGCTGCCGGTGGTGTCGTAGAGATAACCGCCCAGCCAGCCGCCGAGGAAGGAGCCGAGCTGGTGGAACAGGAAGACGATACCACCGAGCATCGACAGGTTGCGCACACCGAACAGGGTCGCCACGGTGCCATTGGTCAGCGGCACGGTCGATAGCCACAGCAGCCCCATGGCGATACCGAACAGGTAGGCGCTCCACTGCGTCAACGGCGCCACCAGGAACAGCGTGATCACCACGCCACGCAACAGGTAAAGAATGCTGAGCAGACGCGGCTTGGCCATGCGCCCGCCGAGCCAGCCGGCGATGTAGGTGCCGAAGATATTGAACAACCCGACCAGTGCCAGCACCGTGGTACCCGTCAGCGCCGGCAGGTGGTGGTCGACCAGATACGCCGGCAGGTGCACGGCGACGAACACCACCTGAAAGCCACAGACGAAGAAGCCCAGCGCCAGCAGCCAGAAGCCGGAATGACTGGCGGCCTCGCGCAACGCTTCACCCAGGGTTTGCTGCGGGCCATGGCTCGCAGGGGGCGGCGTCTCGTTGATCATCGCGGCCAGCGGCACGATCAGCGCCATCAGCAGGCCCAGCGCCAACAGCGCCGCCGACCAGCCCAACCAACCGATCAGACCCAGCGTGCCCGGCAACATGGCGAACTGGCCGAACGAGCCAGCGGCCGCTGCGATGCCCATGGCCATACTGCGTTTCTCTACCGGCACCGCGCGGCCGACCACGCCGAGAATGACCGAGAACGAGGTGCCGGACAGGCCGATACCGATCAGCAGGCCGGCGCTCAGCGACAACGACAGCGGCGAGTCCGCCATGCCCATGCACAGCAGCCCCAGCACATAAAGCACGCCGCCGATGACGATGGCCTTGCGCGCACCAAAACGGTCGGCCAGTGCGCCAGTGATCGGCTGCGCCAGGCCCCAGATCAGGTTCTGCAGTGCGATGGCGAAGGCGTACACCTCGCGCCCCCAACCGAACTCCGCACTCATCGGCGGCAGGAACAGGCCGAAGCCATGGCGAGTGCCGAGCGACAGCGCCAGGATCAGCGAGGCGCCGAGCAGCAGCCAGGTGGTTGAACGCCAAGCAGTTGTCATTGTTGTCTCCAGCGTACGGCCGCCTGCGACCGTGTAGGCAGTAATACGGCCATCAGGCCAGTTCGTCGAGCAGCTTCATCAACTCGGCGCGGCGACTCTCACCCAGCCGAGCGTTCAGCGCACACTGCACCTGTTCCCACAGCGGCAGCGCCTGTTCGACACGTTGCAGGCCGGCCTCTGTGAGCCGTACCTCGCGAGCGCGCAAATCACGCCCTTCTCCCAGTTGCACCAGCCCCTGTTCTTCCAGCACCCGCAGATTGCGCCCCAGAGTACTGCGATCCAGCCCCATGGCTTCGGCCAGCACGGATATGCTCGGCTGGCCGAGCCGCTGAACATGGCGCAGCAAGGAAAACTGGGCAGCCCCAAGGCCGACGGCGGCTAGCGCGTCGTCGTAGCGACGGGTCACGCCACGGCTGGCGCGGCGTAGTTGGGTACAGAGACAGGAAGTCGGCAACATAAATGCAGGTATATACCCGCATCAGCGATTCACACTCATACAGTTACGCAGCGCGTCGCCATAACAGTTGCTTCAGAGGCTCAATGCCAGCGCCAGCAGTGCGCCGCATTCGGCCAGTTCGACCAGCGCTCCAGCGGTATCGCCCGTGGTGCCGCCCAGGCGCCGCAACAGCGCGCGGCGCAGCCACACGAACAACAGCGATGCCGTCGCCAGAGCCAGCAACGCGGGCCAGCCGAACAGCAGCATGCCCAGCAGATGCCCGCCGAGTGCCCAAGGCAACTGCTGGCGCGGTAGATGATCGACCAGCGCCTGGCCCAGGCCGCCGGCGCGCACGTATGGCGTGGTTGCCAGCAACAGCGGCAGCAGGCTGCGCCCCAGCCAGGGTAGCAATATCAGGCAGGCGCCCTTTCCGGCTTGCAACAGCGTCAGCAGCGCAGCGAACTTGAGCAACAGCAGCAGCACCAACACCACCACGGCGATCGGCCCGCTGCGTGGATCCTTCATGATCGTCAGGGTGCGCTCGCGATCACCGAAGCCGCCCACCCAGGCATCCGCGGTGTCGGCGAGGCCATCCAGATGCAATCCGCCACTTAGGCCAACCCAAAGGGCGAGGATGATCGCGGCCTGCAACAAAGCCGAAGTCTGCCCCAGCAGCAGATGTGCAAGCCATAGCAACAGGCCGAGCAACAGCCCTACCGCTGGATACCAGAGCAGCGAGCGCCCGACCTGTTCGGGCGTCGGCATGCCCGGCAAACTGACCGGCAGACGGGTGAGGAACTGCAGGGCGATCAGCAGCGCAATCATCGCAACTCCGTCAGTTGCCCGTCGGCGTCCAGGCTTAGGCGAAAGCGTTGGGCGTAGCCGACGTTGACCTGCAGCAGATCCTGGCGCGGCAGCTCACGTGCCCGCGCCAGCAGCAGGCGCATCACGCCGCCGTGGGTAACCAGCAGTAGACGCTGGCCGGCATGCGCCGTCGCCAGCCCCTGCAAGGCGGCAAGCACGCGTGCCTCGAACTGCAGCAGCGGCTCGCCGCTAGGTGGCGTGAAGGCATAAGGGTCGGCCCAGAAACGCCCCAGCGCTTCGGCATCGCTGTCCATCAGTTGCGCGGCGCTGCGCCCTTCCCAGTCACCGAAATGCAATTCCTGCAGGCCTGGCTCGTAGTGCAGCGGCAACCCGTGAGCTGCGGCCACTTCCTCGGCGAAACGCGCGCAGCGCTGCAGCGGCGAACTGATCAACCGATCCCAGGGCCCAGCCCCCTGCACGGCGGCGCGCAACTGCGCCCAACCCTGCTCGGTCAACGCATCGTCCAGGCTGCCGCGCAAACCACCGCCCTGCTCCGTCTCGCCATGACGCAGCAACTCCAGATGCAGCATCAGCTCGGCCTCTCGGCTACTGCGGCCTCGGCGAAAGTCGCCATCTGGCCGTGCAGCGCACAAGCCAGACGCAGCAAGGGTACGGCCAGGGCAGCGCCGCTGCCCTCGCCCAGGCGCAAACCCAGCTCCAGCAGCGGCTCGGCCTCCAGCGCCTGCAGCACACGCACGTGACCTGGCTCGGCTCCGTGGTGGGCGAACAGCAGCCAGTCGCGGCAGGCGGGATTCATGCGCACGGCGAGCAAGGCCGCAACGCTGCAGATAAAGCCATCGACCAGTACCGCGATGCCCTGCTGCGCAGCGGCCAGGTAGGCGCCAACGAGGGCCGCGATCTCGAAGCCGCCAAGGTGGACGAGCGCCTGCAAGGGTTCATCGATCTGTGCCCGATGCAATGCCAGCGCCGCATCGATGACCCGCGCTTTATGCGCCACGCCTGCGCCGTCCAGGCCGGTGCCGGGGCCAGCCAGATCGCTCGCCGGACAGTTCAGCAGCCAGCAGGCCAGCGCTGCCGCTGCCGTGGTGTTGCCAATGCCCATCTCGCCACCGACGAACAGATCGCAGCCGGCGGCGCGGGCGCGCTGGATACTGTCGCGTCCCGCTTCCAGGCAGATCATCGCCTGGGCCAGAGTCATGGCCGGATCACGGACGAAATTCTGTGTACCGGCGCCAACCTGGAGATGTCTTACCCCAGGCAGCAGCGGCAGCGGCTCGGCAGTGCCCAGGTCGATGACCTCCAGCGCGGCATCCAACTGACGCGCCAGCACGCTGATGGCCGCGCCGCCGCTGACGAAGTTGGAAAGCATCTGCCCGGTCACGGACTGCGGGTAGGCGGAAATACCTTCGGCCACCACACCGTGGTCGCCGGCGAAAATGGCGATCCACAACTTGTCCAGGCTGGGCCGCTCGCGCCCCTGCAGCGCCGCCAGATGAATGGCCAGCGCCTCCAGTCGGCCGAGCGAGCCGGCCGGCTTGGTCAATTGCTGTTGACGGGTTTCAGCCTTGGACCGGGCAACATGATCGAGCGGCTGGCATGGCCCTTGCCACCATTGCAGACTCATAACCCATCCCCTTTGAGCACCATGGGCAGCCCGGCGACCGTGAATACCACGCGCTGACTGCGCTCGGCCAGCGCCTGATGCAGCCAGCCAGCCTCATCGACATAACGGCGCGTCAGCTCGCCCAGCGACACCACCCCGAGTCCGGTCTCGTTGCTGACCAACAGAATGCGCCCCGGCTGCTCGCCTACGCAGTCCAGCAACGCCTCACGCTCGGCATCCAGGCGTTGCGGGTCTTCCAGCATCAGCAGGTTGGTCAGCCACAGGGTCAGGCAATCCACCAGCAGGCAACGCCCGGGGGCTGCCTGTTCGCGCAGCACGCGAGCCAGCGCCAGCGGCTCTTCGATCAGCGCCCAATGCGCCGGACGCCGCGCGCGATGCTGGGCAACCCGCTCGTTCATCTCGCCGTCGAGCGGCTGGCTGGTGGCGATGTAAACCACCTCTAGCCCAGACTCGTCGGCTAGTTTTTCGGCCAGGCGGCTCTTGCCGGAACGGGCGCCGCCGAGGATCAGTTCAAGCATGATTCAATCCACATTCATTTCTACCGGTAAGAGCGAGCTCTGCTCGCGAACCGCTTCGCGAGCAGAGCTCGCTCCTACAGACCGCACAGCGCTCTGAGCTTTTCGCTATCCAGGTGCAACTCCACCTGATCGGCCAGGCGCTCGATATCGCGTTCGCGCAAGGCCTGATAATCCACGTGCTGCACCTCTTTCAAGCCAGCCCAACGCAGCAGCGCAGCGAACGCTGGCGGCTGTTCGAAAAGGCCATGCAGGTAGGTGCCGAGCACCTGGCCATCGGCGCTGAAGCCGCCGTCGCTGCGGCCGTCGGCGAGCCGCACGGCGCCATTGAGACCCGGCCCGCGACTGACGCCGGCATGAATCTCGTAGCCGCTGACATCCGCTTGTTCCAGGCAGAGCTGGCCGTGCACGTTGCGTAGTTGCTTTTCCGGCTCCAGCACCGTCTCGAAATCCAGCAGGCCCAGGCCGTCGCTGCTGCCAGCGGCGCCTTCCAGACCATGCGGGTCATGAATCTGCCGCCCCAGCATCTGCAGGCCGCCGCAGATGCCCAGGACCTTGCCGTCGTAACGCAGATGGCGGGCGATAGCCGTATCCCAGCCCTGCTCGCGCAGACGCGCGAGATCAGCGCGCACGCTCTTGGAGCCGGGCAGGATGATCAAATCCGCAGGTGGGATGGCCTGACCCGGTCCGACGTAGGTCAGCTGCACCTGCGGATGCAGGCGCAGCGGGTCGAAATCGGTATGGTTGCTGATACGCGGCAGCACCGGCACCACCACGCGCAACGCCTGTTCTTCCTTGATTTGCTGACGGGTATCGACGGCGTCCTCGGCCTCCAGGTGAAAATCCATCAGGTACGGCAACACGCCGAGCACCGGCTTGCCGGTGCGCTGCTCCAGCCAGTCCAGCCCCGGCTTGAGCAGAGCAATGTCACCGCGAAAACGATTGATCACGAAGCCCCTGATCCGCGACTGTTCGCTGGGGCTGAGCAACTCCAGGGTGCCGACCAGGTGGGCGAACACGCCACCCTTGTCGATATCGGCGATCAGGATTACCGGACAGTCCACCACCTCGGCGAAGCCCATATTGGCGATGTCGCCGGCGCGCAGGTTGATCTCGGCCGGCGAGCCGGCGCCTTCGACCAGTACCAGTTGATGGCTCTCCAGCAGACGAGCGTGGGACTCCAGCACCGCCGCCATCGCCACCGGTTTATAGCCGTGATAGGTCAGTGCCTGCATATTGCCGATGGCGCGGCCATGGATGATCACCTGGGCGCCCATGTCACTGTTGGGCTTGAGCAGCACCGGGTTCATATCGGTGTGCGGCGCCAGACCAGCCGCCTGCGCCTGCACCGCCTGGGCACGGCCGATCTCGCCGCCATCTTCGGTCACCGCCGAATTGAGCGCCATGTTCTGCGGCTTGAATGGCACCACGGACACGCCCTGGCGGCGCGCCCAGCGACACAGCGCCGTTACCAGGGTGCTCTTGCCGGCATCGGAGGTGGTGCCCTGCACCATCAACGTCGGCATTAGGAGGTTTCCTCAAGACTGGCGAGGACCGGCGCGCACTCCAGCAAGCCCTGCTCCAGCCGCAGCCAGCCGGCCTCGTCTGCCGGCAGGCCGAAGCGCAGGCTGTCCAGCTCGGCGAACAGCCTGATCAGAATGCCGCGCCGCGCCAGCAGCTCCATGCAGGGCACCGCACGGCGGGTGCAGCAGAACTGGAACAGCGCCGAGCTACCGGTGACCGGCATGCCGCAATCACGCAGCAGTGCCGCCAGGCGCTCGCCGTCGGCCAGCAGGCGCTCGCGCTGGCGGTGCTGCCCATCAAGGTCGGCCAGCAGACTCAACGCCACGCTACGCGCCGGACCGCTGACGGCCCAAGGCCCGAGCAGCACCTCCAGCTCATCCAGCAGTGCCTGGGCGGCCAGGACGAAGCCCAGACGCAGGCCGGCCAGGCCGAAGAATTTGCCGAACGAGCGCAGCACAATCAGCCCCGGCATATCGCTGTAGGCAGCCAGACTGTGCTCCGGCGTGCAGTCCATGAACGCTTCGTCGACCACCAGCCAGCCGCCGCGCTCGGCCAGCTCATCGTGCCAGTCGAGCAGGCGCGCCGGCTCGATCAGGCGGCCAGTCGGATTGTTGGGATTGACTACCAGCAACACGTCGAGCTGCGGCAGGGCTCGATGCACCGAACCCTCGCTGAGCTTGGTGATGCGATGACCTTCGCGGCGCCAGGCCGCTGCATGCTCGGCATAGGTCGGCGTGAGGATGCCCACGCTACTGTGCCCGCGCAGACGTGGCAGCGCCTGGATCGCCGCCTGCGAGCCGGCCACCGGCAACAGGCTGGCGGCGCCGTAGTAATCGCGCGCGGCCGCCTCCAGGCCATCGTTGATCTCGGGCAACCGCGCCCAGGCGGCCGCCGGAACCGGCGGCAGCTCCCAACCGTAGGGCGCCACACCGGTGGACAGGTCCAGCCAGTCTTCCAGGGGAATGCCGTAGCGCTGCGCCGCGGCGCGCAGTCGACCTCCGTGTTCAAGCACCCAGCACCTCCCAGATCATCAGGCACAGCAACCACAGGCCAACGCCGGCAACGACCCGGTTCATCGCCCGCTCGATATCCCGCGCGCGCGGCGCCGGGCCCTCGCCCAGCTGCGGGCGTTCATGCAGCTCGCCGTGGTATTCGGCGGCACCACCCAGACTCACTCCCAGGCTGCCGGCACCAGCGGCCATCACCGGGCCAGCATTGGGACTGTCCCACAACGGCGCCTGCCGGCGCCAGCAGCGCAGCGCCAGCCAGGTATGCCCGAGCAGCGCATAGGTCAGCGCCACCAGGCGCGCCGGGATGTAATTGAGTACGTCATCTATCTTCGCGGCCGCCCAGCCGAAGCGCTCGAAGCGCTCGTTGCGATAGCCCCACATGGCGTCCAGGGTATTGCTCAGGCGATACAGCACGACACCAGGCGCACCGGCGACAATGAACCAGAACAAGGCGGCGAAGACCGCATCGGAGCCGTTCTCCAGCACCGACTCGGTACCGGCGCGGGCCACGCCGGTGGCGTCCAGCTCGGCGGTGTTGCGGCTGACCATCCAGCCGACCCGCTCGCGTGCCAACTGCAGATCGCCCAGGCGCAGTGCGCGGGCCACCGGTTGCGCATGCTCGTAAAGGCTGCGCAGGCCAAGGGCGAAATACAGGGCGAAGATCTCCACGGCCCAGCCCAGACCACTGATCTGCACCAGCAGCCAGGTGATCAGGGTCAGCGGCAGCACCGCCAGGCACCAGGCAGTAACACCGTGGCTGCGCCAGCCGCCGCCGGCGGGATTGAAGCGTTGCTCCAGGCGATCGGCCAGGCGCCCAAAGGCCACCAGCGGGTGCGCGCGACACGGCTCGCCCAGCACGGCATCCAGCGCCACGCCGGCACAGGTGATCAGCGCCAGGCTCATCGTTCAGTCACCCTGCACTCCCCATCGATTCTCGAATAGCAACTCGCTCAGCGGTCGAGGCGTGGCCCAGCCCTCTTCAACCAGCATCGGTTTCTCATAAAAGGCATCTACCGGCCCCAGGCACAGCAGCGCCACCGGCTTGCTGCCAGCCGGCATACCCAGCAGCTCGGCCAGCGCCTCGGGGTCGAACAACGATACCCAGCCGAGCCCAAGTCCTTCGGCGCGCGCAGCCAACCACAGATTCTGAATGGCGCAGGCGACCGAGGCCATATCCATTTCCGGCAGTGTGCGTCGCCCGAAGACATGCGCTTCGCGCCCCTCCATCAGCGCCACGGCCAGCAGCTCGGCGCAGTCACGAACGCCCTCGACCTTCAGCCGCATGAACTCGTCGCTACGCTCGCCCAGGGCCTCGGCGGTGCGCACCCGCTCAGCCTCCACCAACCCGTGGGCGGCCTCACGCAGTTGCCGGTCACTGATACGCAGGAAACGCCAGGGCTGCATCAGGCCGACGCTCGGCGCGTGGTGCGCCGCTTCGAGCAGGCGCGCCAGCACTTCGGGCGGCACCTCGCCTCCAGCGAAGTGACGCATGTCGCGACGCTCGGCGATGGCGCGGTACACCGCCGCGCGCTCTTCGGGGCTGAAGGCGTGCTCGCTCATGGACGCAACAGCGCGGCGGCCGCCTCCGGGTTGGACGGCAGATAGAAGTGAATGTAGCTGGCAGTGAGCCGCCCCAGGCGATACACCGCTTCGGCCACCGGCTTGCCGTTCGGGCAGCGACCCTGTGCCAGCGGCTCGAGCGGGCTTTCCAGCCGCGAGTGATGGTAAGTGTGACCGCGCAGTTCGCCTTCCGGGAGCGTCACTTCCTGCAGGGCCAGCGCCGTCAGGCGTGGTTGCAACGCGGCGCTGCCCACCAGCAGACCAAGCATGCGCCCGCTGGCCCCCTGCTTGTCGCGCAACTCGTCGAGCAGATAAAGCATGCCACCACATTCGGCGAGCAGCGGTTTGCCGGCCTGGTGATGGGCGCGAATGGCCGCGGCCATGGCCTGATTCGCTTCCAGTTCGGACAGGTACAACTCGGGGTAACCACCAGGCAGATAAAGGCTATCCACCTCGGGCAGTTCGCTATCGGCCAGCGGCGAAAAGTAACGCAGCTCAGCGCCCAGTGCCTGCAGCAGATCGAGGTTGGCCTGATAAAGGAAGGCGAACGCAGCATCACGTGCCACGCCGATACGAACTCCAGCCAGCCGCTCAGGTGGCTGCTCAATCACCGGCGCGGCAAAACTCACTGCCGGCGGTAGGTCGACGTCGGCGGTAGCGGCCAGCGCATCGGCCGCAGCATCCAGGCGCGCATCCAGATCCGCCAATTCGGCCGCCTGCACCAGGCCCAGATGCCGACTGGGCAACTCCACTGCTGCGCTGCGCGGCAAGGCGCCGAACCAGCGGATGCTCGATGGCAGGGCATCACGCAGGATATCACCGTGGCGGGTACTGGCGACGCGATTGCCGAGTACGCCGGCAAAGGGCAGATCAGGCTGGAAGGTAGCCAGGCCATGGGCCAGTGCGCCAAAGGTCTGCGCCATGGCCGCACCGTCGATCACCCCCAGTACCGGCACGCCGAAATGGCGGGCTAGGTCGGCCGCCGAAGGCTTGCCGTCGAACAGGCCCATGACCCCTTCGATAAGGATCAGATCAGCCTCGCCAGCCGCCTGCCACAACAGCCGCCGGCTCTCGACCTCGCCGACCATGGCGAGGTCGAGCTGGTACACCGGCGCACCACTGGCACGGGCATGGATCATCGGGTCGAGAAAGTCCGGCCCACATTTGAAGACACGCACCCGCCGGCCCTGGCGCGTATGCAGGCGCGCCAGCGCGGCGGTGACGGTGGTCTTGCCCTGGCCGGACGCCGGGGCGGCGATCAGCAGCGCCGGGCAGTGACGTGCATTCATCAGAATTCGATGCCCTTCTGCGCCTTCAACCCGGACTTGAACGCGTGCTTGACCAGGCTCATCTCGGTAACCGTGTCGGCCGCCTCGATCATTCCCGGCAAGGCACCCCGGCCGGTCACCACCACATGCTGCAGCAGCGGCCGGGCCTCGATATCGGCCAGGACCACCTCCAGCTCGAGGTAGCCATGCTTGAGGGCGATGTTCAGCTCATCCAGCACCACCAGGCCAACGGATTCGTCGCAGAGCAGGCGCTGAGCCACGGCCCAGGCTTCCTGCGCCTTGGCGATATCACGCTGGCGATCCTGGGTTTCCCAGGTGAAGCCCTCGCCCATCACGTGGTAGCTGACTTCCTCGGGAAAGCGGCGGAAGAAGGCTTCCTCACCGGTGCTGGCCGCGCCCTTGATGAACTGCACCACGCCCACCTTGAGGCCATGACCGAGGGCACGCGCGACCATGCCGAAGGCGCTGCTGCTCTTGCCCTTGCCATTGCCGCTGTGCACCAGCAGCAAGCCGTATTCATCCTGGGCCTGGGCGATCTTTTCGTCGATAAGAGCTTTCTTGCGCTGCATACGCGCCTTGTGGCGGACGTCGCGTTCGGCGGACTCACTCATGCTGTGCTCCTGCAAAGTCAGGCGCCCTCGTTGCCTGCATGAGCAGTGCGAACGGCAATGAAGAGATCGCGATGCGCTGCGCGTCCTCATCCAGGCACCAATGGCTGGTCAGGCGAGCGGAAGACAGGCAACACGAACGCCCCGGTGGAACCGGAGCGTTGGCCGGGCAGCGCCCTCCGCGATGCCGTGAAACTGCGACAGGCCGGTCTCCGGGCTTGTGAGCGAACCCGAAGGTTCGACGCTGCGCCTTCCCGTGCGATGCACAGTGGCCTTAAGCGGCGTTTGACTCACCTACCGTTGCGGGGGCAGCGCCGGCATTGGAACCGGCTTCCCTGTTTCACCCTGGCGTGGTCATTCATGACGACTTGGGGCACCTGAAGCAAGGCGCGCAGGGTAGAGGCTGGCAGCCCTGCCCGTCAACGCCGCCGCACTAATGCCTGGGTGTGAACCCCGGCGGCTTGCTCGCCAGCCACTCGACGAAGGTCCGCAGGCGCTCGTCCGCCAGCAGTGCCTCGCGACTGTTGTAGGTCAGGGCCAGCTCCTTTTCACTGAACAGCCGGTGAATCTGGTTGTGGCAGGCCCGGCAGACCCAGAGCGTGGCGGTAATGCGCTCATGACGGGCAAAGCGCTTCTGCACGTAGGCCTTGTCGTGCAGCGCCTTGGGAATCAGATGGTGACGAGTGAGTGCCACAGGCCGCGCGCAAAGCTCGCAGACCTCGGGCTGGGGCGGCAGGCGGATGGGCTCGGCCATGGCGAATCAGGGGTTGCGCGCAAGCTCGGGCGTGATCACACGCTTGGCATCGAGATAGACGCGCTGCCAGTAGACGTTGTCGAGGCTGTCCAGGCGCACGGTGCCGCCACTGGATGGCGCATGCACGAAGCGCCCTTCGCCGACATAGATGCCGGCATGGCTCACGGCGCGCCCGCCGTTGGTGGCGAAGAACACCAAGTCACCACTCTGCAGCGCATCACGGCGAACGTCAGGAGTACGCATCGCGCTCAACTCGCGGGTCGAGCGTGGCAGGCTGATACCGGCAGCATCGCGGTAAACATAGCCGATCAGGCCGCTGCAGTCGAAACCACCTTCCGGCGTGTTGCCACCATAGCGATACGGCGTACCCACCAGTCCCAGCGCACGGAACAACACGTCCTGCGCGCCACCCTGATAGGAGGACGAAGAAACCGGCGGATGGTAGATGGGCTGGGGGGCGGGAGCGCGGCTGCTACAGGCAGTCAGCAGCAGTGCGAGAGAAACGAGGACGACACGGGTCGTGAAAGGCATAAGCGAGGCGATCCAGGGCCTGAATGCGCTCTACTCTGCCGCTTGCAGGCAAACGGCGCAACCCTGGAGTTACGCCGTGACACATCAATTGTGGCGCTTGGCCGCGACTTGCTCTTCCACCGGAGCCAGCGCAAGGACGCGCTTGGCCTGCAGGTAGCTGCGGTTCCAGTAGCTGTCATCGAGGCTGTCGATGCGCACGCCACCGCTGCGGCTGCTGCTGGAATGGATGAACTGGTCATCACCCAGGTAGATGCCGGCGTGGCTGACACGACCACGACCGCGGTCATTGAACAGGATCAGGTCGCCAGGCTCCAGATCGGCGCGCGCCACCTTGGGCGCGTCGAGATTGATCAGCTCGCGAGTGGAGCGTGGTAGCTCCAGGCCGACTTCCTCACGGAACAGGTAACCGACGAAACCGCTGCAATCGAAACCGGACTGTACCGAGGTGCCGCCGTAGCGATAGCGCGTACCGATCAGCGAACGCCCGAGATCGAGCAGGCTGTCGGCCAGCTGCGGCATTTCATAGGGTTCGTCGTCGATCAGCGCGTTGATGTCATCATCGGCAGGCTCGGCCTGCTGAGACAGCGGACGAACAACGGGCTCGACCGTGGCTTCGCTGACCTGCGGTTGCGGCGAGTGGCCGGCGCAGGCAGCGAGAAAGACTGTAAGTGCAAGAGGCACGAGGGGTGCGAAGCGTTTTAGCATGGGCACGACCGTGTCGATTGAATTTATAAGTGCGCGACTATGCCCTCTATAAAGCCCATTTGCAAATTCTATCGACGGAAATGTGACCCAGTGGTTTCACCGCGCCATCTAAAGCGCCCGACCATTCGCACAACCGGGCGCTTCAGGGCGCTAGCCGAGAATCTCGCTCAAGGGGATGAAGCGCAGCATATCCCCTTCGGCCAGCGTGCTACCTTCCATTACTTCTGCCAGCCCTTCGGCCCACGCGGCGCTTCGCAAAACACCCGAACTCTGGTTGGCGTACGGCACTACGCGGCCATTCTCCAGGCGCGCGCGCAGGTACTCACGACGCATGCCCGGCTTGCCCCAGGTGAACCCTGCCGGCATGGCGAAACCCAGCGGCTCCACTCGCTGCGCGCCGAGGCGACGCAACATATACGGACGCGCCAGCAAACCGAAGGTGACCAGCGTCGAAGCCGGATTGCCCGGCAGACCTATCACCGGAACGCCCTGGTAATGACCGAAGGTCAGCGGCTTGCCCGGCTTGATCGCCAGCTTCCACAACGCCAGCTCGCCCGCCTCGCGCAGCGCCAGGCCAAGGTAATCCGCCTCACCCACCGAAACACCACCCGTGGAAAGAATCAGATCCACCTCGCCCAAGGCGCCCAGCGCCTCGCGGGTGAGCTGCAGATCGTCGGGCAATATCCCCGCATCCACCACCGCGCAGCCCAGACGCTGCAGCCAGGCGATCAGCAGGCGCCGGTTGCTGTTATAGATCTGGCCCGGGCCAAGTGTCTGCCCCGGCTCGACCAACTCGTCGCCAGTGGACAGCACCGCAACACGCAGGCGCCGACGCACCAAGAGCTGCGCAGCCCCCAGAGACGCGGCCAGCCCCAGCTCGATGGGCCCCAAACGCGTACCCGTGGGCAGCACGCATTCCCCCGTGCGGGTTTCCTGACCCTGGGCGCGAACGTTCTGCCCGACTTTCAGCCGCTCGCGGAAATCCACGCACCCCGCCTCATCGACCTCGACGTTCTCCTGCATTTCCACGGTGTCGGCGCCTTCTGGCAGCGGCGCGCCAGTGAAAATGCGCGCGCAGGTTCCCGGCTGCAGTGGCATGGGCGCAGTACCGGCCAGGATACGCTGACTGACCGGCAACGGCTGGCCGTTCCAATCGGCCAACCGCAGGGCATAACCGTCCATGGCGCTGTTGGCCCAGGGCGGCAAATCCAGCGCGGCGATCAGCGGCTCGGCCAGCACCCGGCCATCGGCATCGGCCAGCGCAACCTGCTCGGTCTGTTCGATGGGCGCAGCATTGGCCAATGCCAGCAGACGCTCCAGCGCCGCCTCCATGGGCAGCAAGCCGGGATGATCGCAACAACTCATCCGCGCGACTCGCAGGCGCCCACCGGTTTCAGATGCGGCACGAAATTACAGGGGCGATGCCGTGCATCCAGCTGTTCAGCGAGAATCCCGTCCCAGGCCGTGCGGCAGGCATTGGTCGAACCAGGCAGGCAGCACACCAGCGTGCCGTTGGCCAGGCCGGCCAGCGCGCGCGACTGGACGGTGGAAGTGCCGATGTCGGCCACGGAGATCTGCCGGAACAGCTCGCCAAAACCATCGACCTGCTTGTCCAGCAGGCAGGCGACCGCCTCCGGCGTGCTGTCGCGCCCGGTGAAGCCGGTACCGCCGGTGATCACCACGACCTGCACCTGATCCTCGGCAATCCAGGTCGCGACCTGGGCGCGAATCTTGTACAGATCGTCCTTGAGCAGGACGCGCGCCGCCAGTTGGTGCCCGGCAGCGGTCAGTCGATCGACCAACAGTTGCCCCGAGGTATCGGTCTCCAGCGTGCGCGTGTCGCTGACGGTCAGCACGGCAATGTTCAGCGGCACGAAAACCGCATCGGCCTTGTGGTTCATGGCAGGCTTCCAATTGAGAGAGAATGGGCGCTGTTATATCACACAGCCTGACTTCGGAGACTGTCGCATGCCCGCATCCACCACCCTTCCCGCCTGCTCGGTGCTACTGCTTTCCGGCGGCCGCGGCCAGCGCATGGGCGGACGCGACAAGGGGCTGATCGAATGGCGAGGCCAGCCGCTGATAGCCTGGCTGCACGACCTGACCAGGCCGTTGAGCGACGACTTGATCATTTCCTGCAATCGCAACACCGAGCGCTACGCAGCCTATGCCGACCAACTGGTCGCCGATGCGCACCAGGACTTTCAAGGGCCGCTAGCCGGCATTCGCGCCGGCATGGCCGCGGCGCGCCACGAGCAGATGCTGGTGCTGCCCTGCGATGCGCCGCTGGTGGACCGCGCACTGATCGAATCGCTTCTCGCCCACGCCGGCAGCCGGCCGGTGGTGATTCGCCAGGGCAGCTATTGGCAACCACTTTTCTGCCTGCTGCCGACACGATTTAAGGATGACCTGGAACAAGCCTGGCACGCAGGCGAACGCAGCCCGCAACGCTGGTTCGGCAGGCTGTCGCCCGTGGCGATCTACTGCGCCCTGGACGACCTCCGGCTAGCCAACCTGAACACACCGGAAACGCTCGCGGAAAACGCAGCCCCCAATTGAAGCGCAACGCCCTAAGCGGAACTCATACGACAGTTTTACGTCAGAGCGAGGGTATGGCACTTATTTGAATGCAAGGAGACAGACCATGACCAAACGGATCATCCCCGCCCTGCTGATGACTATCGGCCTCGCTGCACTGGCCGGCTGTTCCACGCCGTCGGTGATCACGCTGAACGACGGGCGTGAGATCCAGACCGTGGACAAGCCGAAGTTCGATGAAGACTCCGGCTTCTACGAATTCGAGCAACTCGACGGCAAGCGCGCCACGATCAACAAGGATCAGGTGCAGACCGTCAAGGATCTCTGAGCCCGGACCTGAGGCACTGCTGACAGACACCGGGGCTCGCCCCGGTTGCAAAAAGGGATGATTGGCCTACAGATTTTTTCAGGCTAACCCCTTGTGCAATAAAAGTTTTTCGGTAGAATACGCCTCATTCGGAGTGTAGCGCAGCTTGGTAGCGCGTCTCGTTCGGGACGAGAAGGTCGCAGGTTCGAATCCTGTCTCTCCGACCAAATCAAAAACCCGCCTTAACCGGCGGGTTTTTTATTGCCTGCGATTTGTCGGCATCGGCCTTTCAGCTCAGAAAGACCACCACCTGCTCGGCATCGAATGGCCAGTTCAGCTCGCTGCCGGTATCGCAACGGCGCAGTACCGGAATACGCAAACCGTACTGCTCGACCATCCCTTCGTGCTCGGCAATGTCGATCAACTCGACCAGCAGGCCATTCTCGACGAAGGGCATCAACAACGCCTCGGCCACCTCGCAGAGGTGACATCCCAGGGTTCCGAAAAGTTGGCATTCCGGTGTCATAAGCGCACCTCACTGTCAGCAAGGTGCGCAGTTTAGCACCGGCCTGGATCAGCTCGCGTCGACATCCTTGCCGGCCTGATCGGCGAGCAGCGATTGCAAGCCGTCCAGCAGGCTGCGGTTGAGGCTGTCGGCCTTGTCCAGACGCGCCTGGTCGAAGCGATCATCGAGCGAGAAGCCGCCCTTGAGCAGATCCTTGAGCAGGCCACCGGCATCCTTGCTCAGGCCGTCGGCACTGCGCAGCGCATCGAGCAGCCCCTGGGCATATTCCTGCAGCCCACCATTGACCGCGCTGGCGCCCTGCCCGGCCACCGCACCGTAGGCATCGGTGGCCTGACGCACGCTGGTCTGGGTCAGACGCAGGGACATCGACGCCAATTGCTCGCTGTCGATATCCAGCGCCATGGCGCGGTCGAAGGCGCCAGCCAGATCACCCGCATAGAACTTGTCGGAGAGGTCCTGCACCTGACTGAAGAGTTTCTCCAGCGCCTTGACCTCGTCATCATCCAGCTCGCCCTCGACTTCCACTTGCCAGCCGCCGATGCGCATGCTTCCGGACTGGCTGCTACCGGAGACCGTCGTGGAATTGCCATCGCTGGCGGCAGCGAAGCTGCTCTGCGACCAATTGGCCGAAGCCTGCGCCACGGAAATGCGCAGACGATCGCCATCGCGTGTGGTGACGGACAGGTCGAACGTCTCGGCCACTGCGCTGAAGCGCTCGCTGTAACCCGCCAGGGCAACCTTGTCGGAAGCGGAAGAAGCCGCACTGCCGAAGCGCTTGTCGAGATCGCCAAGGCCGTCCTGAATGCGCTTGTAGGTATCGTCGATATCGCTGGCCACCTGGCCCTTGAGCGCGCCCATGCCATCGATGATCTTGCGCGCCTCGGCGAAGCCCTTCTCCACACCGTCGCGCGCCTGGGACAGCAGCTTGTCCAGCTTGGCCGGATCAGCGCCAGCGGCCGCCTCGCTCTGCAGGCGCTGCTCGATGAAGTCGATGATCCGCCCGGCTACTTTCTCCGGGGTGTAGTCATCACGTGATCCGGAGAGCGAACCCGGCGGCACGCCCAGCTTCTCGGCAAGGCGGTTGGCCAGGGTGGCCTGGGCGTCGGCAGCATTGTTGCGCGCCGCCATGGACTGGCCGGATTGCGCAGCGCGGGACGCGGCGGAATTGAGTGAGCTCAGAAGATTCATGGCTAGGTACCCGAATAGGTTATCTGCCGAACTTAACGGCCGAAAGAAGACTAGCTTTAACCTTTATCGACCAACGGCTGCCGTTTTTTCTCAGTCTCATTGGCCGCGAGCGCTTATTTTTCCGATCGATGGCCACCAGCCGATAACCCCCAAAGCCACGTCCTAGAGCGTAGGTCTGCCAGGCCACGGCTTCGCTTGCAAACGCGCCAGACTAAAGTCTTACAGTCGACTCGCAATCCAGATGCTTTATTTCATCGCGCCGTAACTGGCCGGTCACATTGTGGCCAGCCTGCTAATAACAACGAGGAGACAACAATAATGAGCAAGACTCCCCTCGCCCGCGCCGTGGCCCTCGCCACGCTGGGCGCCAGCCTGACCCTGCCAACCCTGGCACAGGCTGATTTCATTGGCGACAGCAAAGCCACTCTGGAACTGCGCAACTTCTATATGAATCGCGATCTGCGCGACCCGGGCGTCGCCCAGTCCAAGCGCGAGGAATGGGCGCAGGGCTTCATTTTCAAGGCCGAGTCCGGCTTTACCGAAGGCACCGTGGGTTTT
Source organism: Pseudomonas sp. UBA6323 (assembly GCF_002439135.1). Taxonomy (NCBI): domain Bacteria; kingdom Pseudomonadati; phylum Pseudomonadota; class Gammaproteobacteria; order Pseudomonadales; family Pseudomonadaceae; genus Pseudomonas; species Pseudomonas sp. UBA6323. The sequence continues at coordinate 155,776 of NZ_DJSX01000034.1, forward strand.
GGTCTGGATGCCTATGCCGGCCTGGGGTTGAAACTCGACTCCTCGGACGAGCGCGCCGGTACCAACCTGCTGCCCAATGGTTTCGGCAACGAAGGGCCTGACGAGTACTCCGAAGCCACCGGCGCGGTCAAGGTGCGCCTGTCCAAGACCGTGGGCAAAGTCGGCGGCTTGATGCCCAAGCTGCCGGTCGTCTCCTCAGGCGACTCGCGCCTGCTGCCGCAGATATTCAACGGCGGCATGATCACCTCGCAGGAAATCGACGGCCTGACCCTCAACGGCGGCCAGCTGCGCGAAGTGAATTTCCGCAACTCCACCAACAGCCAGGACATCACCGCCACCAACGTCGGCGGCGAGAGCGATCGCTACAATTTCGCCGGCGGCGACTACAAGTTCAACGGCGGCAACACCACGGTCGGCCTGTGGTACGGCGAGCTGGAAGACATCTACGACCAGAAACTGTACAACCTGATCCATGTACAGCCGATCGGCGACTGGAAACTGGGCGCCAACCTGGCTTATTTCGACTCCCAGGACAACGGTCGCAAACTCGGCGGCAATCTCGATAACGATCTCACCTCGGTCAACCTCTGGGCTGGCATTGGCGCGCACACCTTCCGCGTGGGCTATCAGAAGGTCGGTGGCGACAATGCCTTCCCCTTCCTGGCCGAAACCGATCCCTACATCGTCAACTACCTGCAGATTCTCGACTTCACCCGCAAAGACGAGAAATCCTGGCAGGCACGCTATGACGTCAACTTCGCCAGCTATGGCATCCCAGGCCTGACGGCCTTCGTACGCTACGTCACCGGCGACGGCTTCGACGGCGTAGGCGGCGCGAGTGGCAAGGAATGGGAGCGCGACGTCGACATCAGCTACATCATCCAGCAAGGCCCACTGAAGAACCTGGGTGTGCGCTGGCGTAACGCGATGGTGCGCTCCAATGCGAGCATTGGCGACCTGGACGAAAACCGCCTGATCGTCAGCTACACCATCCCGCTGATGTAAGCTCCACGCCGAAAAGAAAGCGCCGCAACACCGGTACCGGGTTGCGGCTTTTTTGTCTATCCGAAAAACAGTCGGCTAGGCTCTAACGATCTCGGAGGATAACTCGATGGACGACTACCAACCCCTGGCCTGCGATCTCTACGACTATCTCGAAATCGCCTGCATGCACCGCTATCAGCTGGATATCGAACTGGTCGACGGCTCTCACCTGCAGGGCCAGGCCCTGTCCACGGAAACCACGGCGAGCAAGGAGGAGTTCCTTTTGGTGCATACGAGCGATGGGCAACAGCGCCTGCGCATGGATCGCCTGCTGGCGATCACCCCACAGGACGCCGGCGCCAGCTTCGGCCGGGTGCTATTGGGCAGCAAGCGCTGCTGAGCGCGACGCACCACGATCAGTTGCGGTGCATGCTGCGCAGCGCTCGGTAACGCTGCGTTACCACATCAGGTCGTCAGGGATCTGATAGGCCGCGTAAGGATCGTCGGCATCCGGCTCTTCGACATGGGTATTGAGCAGGACGATGCGGGAGGCATCGCGTTCCTGGATCTTCAACGCCGCCTCGCGCGGAATAATTTCATAACCGCCACCATGGCGAACGATGGCCAGCCAGCCGTTGGACAGTTTGTTGCGCACCATGGTGTTGACCGGCAGGCGCTTGACCTTCTTGTCGTCGACGAAGTTGTAGTAGTCCTCGCCATCGAGCTTGGGCAGGCGCGAACGCTCGATCAGTTGCTTGATCTGCGCCGTACGGGCTTTCTGCTCGGCCTTTTCCTGCTGCTGGCGGTTCAGTTCCTGGTCGCGTGCAGCCTTCTCGGCCTGGGCCTGCAGCGCCGCCTGGCGCGCGCTGTCGTCCAGTTCGGCCTGGCCCTTGTGCGCCAGACGCTTCTGCTTCTGCTGCTGTTTGCCAACCTGCTTGGCCTGTTTTTCGTTGACCAGGCCGGCTTTGAGCAGCTGGTCGCGCAGGGAAAGACCCATGACTAAAGATCCCGAACATGATGTTGTTGCGGCAGCCGCGCAGATTCGCGCTGCCAGTCCAAGGCGCCCAGCATAAGGGCTAAGGCGCAGCGGCTCCAGCCGAATCGGCGCACGATGCGGCCCTCGTAGCCCGGATGAAATCCGGGAGCGACTAGCCAGCCATTCCCGGATTTCATCCGGGCTACATCTTCTCCCGCTTCTTGGCCTCGCCCCAGAGGGCGTCCAGTTCCTCCAGCGAGCAACCATCCAGGCTGCGTCCGGCTTCACGCACGCTTTGCTCGATAAAGCGAAAGCGTCGCTCGAACTTGCCATTGGCTGCGCGCAGCGCGGCCTCCGGGTCGACTTTCAGGTGCCGCGCCAGGTTGGTCACCACGAACAGCAGATCGCCAATCTCCTCGGCTACCGCCTCGGTATCGTTCTCGCTCATGGCTTCGAGTACTTCGTCCAGCTCTTCGCGCACCTTGTCCATCACCGGCAAGGCGTCGGGCCAGTCGAAGCCGACCTGCGCCGCACGCTTCTGCAACTTGGCGGCGCGCGAAAGCGCCGGCAGTGCGCTGGGTACATCGTCTAGCAGGGACAGTTGCTCAGGGACCGCGGCCTTTTCTGCGCGCTCCTGCGCCTTGAGTTCTTCCCAGCGCTGCTTGACCGCGGCCTCCTCCAGCTTCGCCGCATCCGGCGCGCCGTACAGATCACCGTCGGGGAACACATGCGGGTGGCGGCGGATCAGCTTGGCGGTGATGCCGTCGACCACCTTGGCGAAGTCGAAGCGCCCCTCCTCGCGGGCCAGCTGGCTGTAGTAGACCACCTGGAACAGCAGGTCACCCAGCTCGCCGGGCAGGTGATCGAAATCGCCGCGTTCGATGGCATCGGCGACTTCGTAAGCCTCCTCCAGGGTGTAGGGCACGATGCTCGCGTAGCTCTGCTTGAGGTCCCACGGGCAGCCGTATTGCGGATCGCGCAGGCGTGCCATCAGGTGCAGCAGGTCATCGAGTTGGTACATGGAACTCCTTGGAGACGTAGCCCGGATGCAATCCGGGAATGCTTCGTCACATGCCCCGGATTGCATCCGGGCTACGATTGCTTGCCGTTCAACTGACGCGGTGGCGACGCGCCTCGATGATATTGGGCAACTGGCCGATACGCGCCAGCAGACGGCCGAGCGCATCGAGCCCGGGGATTTCCACGGTGATCGACATGGAGGCGGTGTTGTCCTCCTTGTCAGAACGCGTATTGACCGCCAGCACGTTGAGCTTCTCGTTGAGCAGCACCTGGGTGACGTCACGCAGCAGGCCGGAACGGTCGTAGGCCTTGATGACGATCTCCACCGGGTAGGTCTGCACCGGCACCGGCCCCCAGCTCACCTGGATCATCCGTTCCGGCTCGCGCGCGGTCTGCTGCAGTGCCGTGGGGCAATCCTGACGGTGAATGGTGACACCGCGGCCGAGGGTGATGTAACCGACGATGGGGTCGCCCGGCAGCGGCTGGCAGCAGCCAGCCATCTGCGTCAGCAGGTTGCCGACGCCCTGGATCTGGATATCGCCGCGCTTGCCCGGCTTGAAGCCCTGCGCCTTGCGTGGGATCAACTCGAGCTGCTCGTTGCCGCGCTCCGGCTCGACCAGTTGCTGCGCCAGGTTGACCGCATGGGCCAGACGCACGTCGCCAGCGCCCAGGGCCGCGAACAGGTCCTCCGCAGTTTTCAGGTTGGCTTTCTCGGCCAGCTTGTCGAAGTCAGCACCGACCAGGGCCATGCGCGCCAGCTCGCGCTCGAGCAGATGTTTGCCGGCGGCGACGTTCTGGTCGCGATCCTGCAGCTTGAACCAGTGGACGATCTTGGCCCGCGCGCGGCTGGTGGTGACGTAGCCCAGGTTGGGGTTGAGCCAGTCGCGGCTTGGCGAGCCCTGCTTGCTGGTGATGATCTCCACCTGCTCGCCGGTCTGCAGGCTGTAGGTCAGCGGTACGATGCGCCCGTTGATCTTGGCGCCACGGCAGTTGTGACCGATCTCGGTGTGCACGCGGTAGGCGAAATCCAGCGGCGTCGCGCCTTTGGGCAGGTCGATGGCGTGGCCGTCGGGCGTGAAGACGTAGACCCGGTCCGGCTCGATATCGACGCGCAGCTGCTCGGCCAGGCCGCCGATATCGCCCAATTCCTCGTGCCACTCGATGACCTGACGCAGCCAGGAAATCTTTTCTTCGTAGTGGTTGGAGCCGGATTTGACGTCGGTGCCCTTGTAGCGCCAGTGCGCACAGACCCCCAGCTCGGCCTCTTCGTGCATGGCGTGGGTGCGGATCTGCACTTCCAGCACCTTGCCTTCCGGGCCGAGCACGGCGGTGTGCAGCGAGCGGTAGCCGTTCTCCTTGGGGTTGGCGATGTAGTCGTCGAACTCCTTGGGGATGTGCCGCCACAGGGTATGCACGATACCCAGGGTGGTGTAGCAGTCGCGCACCTCCGGCACCAGCACACGCACCGCGCGTACGTCGTAAATCTGGCTGAACTGCAGGCCCTTGCGCTGCATCTTGCGCCAGATCGAATAGATGTGTTTCGCCCGGCCGCTGATGTCGGCCTTGATGCCGGTGGCTTCCAGCTCCTGGCGCAGATGGTCCATGGCGTCGTTGATGTACTGCTCGCGGTCCAGGCGGCGCTCGTGCAGCAGCTTGGCGATCTGCTTGTACTGCTCCGGCTCCAGGTAGCGGAAGGACAAGTCCTCCAGCTCCCACTTGATATGGCCGATGCCGAGGCGGTGGGCCAGCGGCGCATAGATGTCGAACACCTCGCGCGCCACGCGCTGGCGCTTCTCCTCGTCGGCTTCCTTGACCGCGCGGATGGCGCAGGTGCGCTCGGCCAGCTTGATCAGCGCCACACGCACGTCGTCGACCATGGCCACGAGCATCTTGCGCAGGTTCTCCACCTGCGTCTGCGAGCCGACCACCACCGATTCACGCGGGTTGATACTGGCGCTAATCGCCGCCATACGCAGCACGCCTTCGATCAGCTTGGCCACCACCGGGCCGAAACGCTGGTGCACCGCGGCCAGGGTGATCTTGCCCTCGCGTACGCCGCGATAAATGATCGCCGCAACCAGCGAATCCTGATCGAGCTTGAGATCGGCGAGAATTTCCGCGATGTCGAGGCCGGCGCGGAATGTCGACGCGCCCTCGCTCCAGTGATGCTCGGTGGTGTTGGCCTGCTGCTCCAGATCGCGGGCAAATTCGCAGGCCTCGTGCAGGGCCTGACGATCCAGCGCCGGATCGACGCGAGTGACATGATCCAGCCAGGCCTCAAGGTTGATGCTGCCGTCATCGTTGATCGGCTGATGCGCTCTCACCTGAACCATCGTCTTACCTTCCCTACGGTGCGCATAGGCCGCACCGAGCAGTCGCCGGCCTTCTCTGAGCCGGTCGGATTAACTGAAAGGATGCGCATCCTGCGCACCCTGCGGTACCGAACGTACCGCTTTGCCCAGACCTAAGCCTCGGGTTTCTCGAACAGTGCCATGGCCTCGACATGCGCCGTTTGCGCAAACATGTCGAGAATCCCGGCGCGGCGCAGGCGATAGCCCTGCTGCGCCAACTCGGCGGCGTCGCGCGCCAGCGTGGTCGGGTTGCAGGATACATAGACCAGACGCCGCGCGCCCAGCTCACCCATCCCACGCACCACCTCCAGCGCCCCGTCGCGCGGCGGGTCGAGCAGCACCGCAGCGAAACCGCCGCGCGCCCAGGCCTCATTGGCCAGCGGGTTGGACAGGTCGGCACGATAAAAGTGCGCATTGCCCAAACCATTGTTTCGCGCGTTGGCTGCCGCGCGCTGCACCATCGCCTCGACGCCCTCCACGGCCACCACTTCAGCCGCCTGACGGGCCAACGGCAGGGCGAAGTTGCCCAGGCCGCAGAACAGATCCAGCACCCGCTCGCCAGGCTGTACTGCCAACCAGTCTAGCGCCTGAGCGACCATGGCCTCGTTGACCAGACCATTGACCTGTACGAAATCACCCGGACGGTAGGCCAGTTGCAGTTGCCAGCGCTGCAGCTCGAAGCCCAACTCGGCGGACTGATCGTCCGGCTCGGGCTGGCCTTCGCCCTGCAGCCACAGCTGCGCGCGGTGCTCAAGGCAGAACATGCGCAGGCGGTTCAGATCAGCCTCTGTCAGCGCGATGGTGTGGCGCAGCAGCAACGCTTCGGCCGTGCCGCTGAATAGCTCGACGTGGCCAACTGCCTGTGGTTTTTCCAGGCTGCGCAGCAACGCCGGCAAGGCGTTGAAAATAGGCTGCAAGGGCTGTACCAGCACAGGGCACTCATCGATGGCGACGATGTCCTGGCTGGCTTCAGCACGGAAGCCAACCTGCAGCTGGCGCGCCTTGGCATCCCAGCGCACGGCGACGCGCGCACGGCGGCGGTAACCCAGCTCTGGGCCCGTCAACGGCGCTGCCCACTCGTCTGGTTGGATACCGCCCAGACGGGACAGCTGCTCGGCCAGCGTGCGCTGTTTCAGGGCAAGCTGCTCGGCATGCGGCATGTGCTGCAGGTTGCAACCGCCGCAGCGATCGGCATGAATGCAAGGCGCCTCACGGCGCTCGCTACTGGCGGTGATGATGCGTTCGGCGCGCGCTTCGATGGTTTGGCTGCGGGCGCTGAGCACCCGCGCCTCGACCTGCTCACCGGCCAGGGCGCCACTGACGAACCAGGTGCGCCCGCCTTCGAAGGCGATGCCGCGACCGTCGCCGGCCAGGCGCTCGATGGCGAGTTTCTGCTTCTTGCCGACCGGAACCTGCGCCGCGCGACTGCCGCCGCTGGGCTGAAAGCGCAGGTTGGAGCTGCGTCTGGCCATCAGTGCGCCGGTTCTTGGTAAATGCCGGTGGAAAGGTAACGGTCGCCGCGGTCGCAGATGATCGCCACCAGCACCGCGTTTTCCACCTGCTGCGACAGGCGCAGCATGCCGGCCACCGAGCCGCCAGAGGACACACCGCAGAAGATGCCCTCTTCGCGTGCCAGGCGACGCATGACGTGCTCGGCCTCGGCCTGGCCCATGTCCATCACCTGGTCGACCCGTTCGGCCTGATAGATCTTCGGCAGATACTCCTCGGGCCAGCGGCGGATGCCGGGAATGGCCGAGCCTTCCTGCGGCTGCAGGCCGACGATCTGGATCGCCGGGTTCTGCTCCTTGAGATAGCGCGAGGTGCCCATGATGGTGCCGGTGGTGCCCATGGAGCTGATGAAATGGGTGATGGTGCCGCCGGTCTGGCGCCAGATCTCCGGGCCGGTACCGCTGTAGTGCGCCTCGGGGTTGTCGCCGTTGGCGAACTGGTCGAGCACCTTGCCGCGCCCTTCGGCCTGCAGTTTTTCGGCCAGATCGCGCGCACCTTCCATGCCCTCCTCCTTGCTGACCAGAATCAGCTCGGCGCCATAGGCGGTCATCGCCCACTTGCGCTCGGCGGTGGAGTTGTCCGGCATGATCAGGATCATCTTGTAACCCTTGATCGCCGCGGCCATGGCCAGGGCGATGCCGGTGTTGCCGCTGGTCGCCTCGATCAGGGTATCGCCGGGCACGATGGCACCACGCAGTTCGGCGCGATCGATCATCGACAACGCCGGGCGGTCCTTGACCGAACCGGCCGGGTTGTTGCCTTCCAGCTTGACCAGCAGGGTGTTGCTGGTGTCGCCGCCCAGGCGTTGCAGGCGTACCAGAGGGGTATTGCCAATGCAGTCGGCAATGGTAGGAAATTGCAGGGTCATGGGTCGCTCGAATCCAGACTGACGCGAAGGGGCGTCATGATACGCCGAACCCAGGGCTTCATCACGCCATGATCGGTTTCAGGGCGTGATCGGGCCTTAGCCCGGATGCAGTGGGCAGTGACTGAGCACTGCCAACCGCAGTCGAGTAAAGCCACGTCCTTATTGCACGGCGGCAAAATCCTTCAGGGTGTTCATCAGCCCCTGGTAGCCACCAGTGGCGATGTACCAGGTAGCCGGCTCGAGATAGAACACCTTGTCTTGCTGCCAGGCCGTGCTGGCCGCGACACCGGCATGTTTGCCCAGGGTTTCGGCGCCCTTGCCTTCGCCGCCGGTGGCCGCACCACGGTCGAGCACCACCAGCCACTGCGGCTGCTCTTTCAATGCTGCATCCAGACGCGCCTTCTGCCGCTCACGCAATTGCCTGGCCTCGGGCGAATCCGGCGCTAGGCGCCCCTGCGCGACGCTCGCCGGGTCGACCGCCTCGACCACCGGACGAGTACCCAGCACTTCGTTGAGCATGCCGAATCGCTCGCCCGGCGCGTGCAGCATCAGCGCATCGTTGATGGTGAACAGGGTCAGCGAGCTCTGGCCGGCAGTCTTGGCATGAACCGCAGCCAGTTCCTTGCCCAGTTGCGCCTTGAGCTGCGCAGCCTGCTCCTGCTTGTCGAATATCTCGCCCAGCACCTTTATATTGCTCCGCACACCCGCCAGGAACTGGTCCGGCGCGATGCTCAGGTCGATGGTCGGCGCCAGCGCCGAGAGCGTCTCGAACTGATTGCTGGAGCGGCCGCCAATGATGATCAGGTCAGGTTTGAGCGCTTCCAGCGCGGCCTGGTTCGGCTCGAACAGGGTGCCGATGTTGACGCTCTCGCGCCCTGCGTATTGCGCTTTCAGGTAAGCCGGCCCGGCCATCTGCGGCACGCCGGCGGCAGCGATGCCCAGGGCGTCGAGCGTGTCGAGCACGCCCAGGTCGAATACGGCGACGCGCTTAGGCGCCTCGTCCAGCGTCAGGCTGCCCTGGCCATGTTCGATGGCCAGCGGGTAGGCGGCGTGGGCCGATACGGCGCACATTAGCGCGCCAAGGTGCAGCAGGTTCGTCAGGGTACGCTTGAATAGCGTCATATCGCTTTCCTCGTTTTTCTCGATGGGGTCATGTCCGACGCCGTGCCAGCGCCGGAAACGAGTTGCAAAAGGCCGCCAGCATCGGCGACCTGGCCAATGCACAAGGGTCAGAAGCTCTGGGTCACACCGAACACGTAGCGCCTGCCGTCGAGGTTGTAGGCGTAGTCATCGTCGGTGGTGACTTCCTTGTTGGTGACGTTGTAAACGCCGAACTTCAGGCTGAGATCCTGGGTTGGCCGGTACACCAGACCGACGTCGGCGAAGGTGTAGGACGGGTAGGTCATGCCGTTGCTGGAGGCACCGCTGGTGCCGGTCTGCCAGCGCCCGGACGTCTCGCCCCGGTAGTTGACCTGGGTCCAGAGGTTCAGCTTCTCCGTCGCCTGCCAGTCCAGCGACACGTTGAACATGTGCTTGGCCATGTCGTTGAGCGGCTCGCCCTTGTACTGGCCGGACTTCTGCTCCGTGCTGGTGTAGGTGTAGCTGTGGCGGTACATCAGGTTGTCGAGAAGCTGGTAATCCAAGGTGAACTCGACGCCCCGGAGCTCGGCCTTGTCCACGTTCTCGTAGGCGGTGTAGCCGAACTGGTGTGCCGGGTAGTTGGTGCCGTTGTAGACGCAGGGCACGTTCGGTTCGCAGATTCGGCCAGTGCGGTTGATCTTGTCCTTGTAGTCGGTCTGGTAGACGGTCAACGTGGTGTTGAGGCCCAGATCGAAGTTCTCGTAACCAATGCCGAGCTCGCGGTTGAGGCTGGTTTCCGGCGTGAGATCGGGGTTGCCGATGATTACGCCGCCGCGGGAGGTAGAGCCGAAATCGGTTGCGGCCTGACGCAGGCTCGGCGCCTTGTAGCCGGACGTCACGCCACCCTTGAGGGTGAAGTTGTCATTGATCCGGTAGACCGCATACGCCTTGGGGCTGAACTCGCTGCCGTAGGCCTGGTTGTCGTCGAAGCGGCCGCTGAGAGTCAGGGTCAGGTCGTCGGTCAGGCTCCAGTTGTCCTCCAGAAACAGGGAGTTCTGGTAGCGGTCCATCTCCACAACGGCGTTGGCATCGGCCACCACGGGCTCGCGCAAACCACTGCTGGCGCCGTCCTCGAGCTTCTCGTACTTGTGGGTCAGGCCGCCGGTCAGAGCGTGCGAGCCAATGAAGTAGGTCGCCTGGGTGTTGGCGGTCAGCACGCCGTACTCGATGCCGTTGCCGGTGGTCGCGTTGAGGCGACTGAGGTTTTCCGAGTGGTCGTAGTTGATGTAGCTGTCGGTGAGCAGGTTGTCGTAGCGACCTTCATGGGTGAGCGCATAGGTCCGCTGGATGGAGTCGGCGAAGCTCGGCTCGTCGGCCTGCGGCAGGCTCCTGCCGGGATTGGCCCAGCGCCGCTGGCGCCCCTCGTTGTAGTACAGGGTGACGAGGTTCTGCTCATTGATGTTCCAGCCAAGCTTGCCGCCGGCGTTGCTTCTTCTATAGCGCGGGTCGGTGGCGCCGCTGTCGTCCAGGCCGGCAAGGTGGCTTTCGTCCTGATTCAGGAAGGAGCCATTGAGCTGCAGGGAAAGCACGTCACGGATCAGCGGCGCATTGAGGTACGCGCTGGTCTGGTAGCCGTCCTCGTTGACCTTGTTGGCGCTGTCGGCCAGCGAATATTCGCCGGTGATACTGCCGCTGAACTCGTTGCGGACCTTCTTGGTGATGATGTTGACCACCCCGCCCATGGCGTCGGAGCCATACAGCGAGGACGCCGGGCCGCGGATGACTTCGATGCGCTCGATGGCCTCGATGGGCGGCAGGAAGTTGATCGGCGTACCGTTCTGGGTACCGTTCAGGCCGAAGGCATCGTTGCCCTGCATCGGCCTTCCGTCGATCAGAAACAGCGTGTAGCCGGACGTCATGCCGCGGATCTGGATCGAGCGCTCCACCCCGCCACCGGCAATCTGCACCCCAGCCACATTCTTCAGTGCATCGGTCACATCGGTGTAGGAGCGCTTCTTCAACTCCTCGGCAGAGATGACGGTGATGGCGGCGGGCGCATCCTTGACGCTTTGCTCGAAGCCCGTGGCGGTGACGACTACCGCTCCGAGTTCCAGTTGCTCGGCCTTTTCCTCGGCTAGCGCCGAACAGGCCAACGAGGCCAGCGTGACGGCCAGCAGAGTTTTCTCGAATCGAGGTCGAGACGAGGCAACGAGACGTCGCGTGTTGAGTGACATGTAGTGGCTCCCAGTGATCGAGGTGAGTCGAGTTGTCGGCTGGGCCGCCAGCAGCCGTCCGAACAGGAACTCGAATCCCTGCACGCTCCCGGACACAGGCTGGGCTGACAGACCCGTGCGAACCAGCAACGCAGGCGTCACCACGACAAGCGGCAACAGCCAGCGGTGATGACCGCAACCAAACGAAAGGGGCCTGACAAAGCCACGGACGGCCAGATGCACCATCGGGAGCGAGCGCACCTGGAAAAGGGGACGCCACTATTTGCCGGCCCTCTCGGGTCAGGTGCAAATAGTAAGAATTTACATTTGAGAGTAAATCTAATTTACGAACTATACACTTTGCAGGCAGAGCTTGAGCCGCAGACCGGGCCGGGCATTCTCTGCCCACAGGCGCCCGCCCTGGGTGGCGATCATGCTGCGTGCGATGGCCAACCCAAGGCCAAAGCCATCCCCACCCGGACGGGCAGCACTGAGGCGGGTAAAGGGCCGGAAGATGGTCTCCAGCTCGCCTTCGGCGACACCCGCCCCCTGGTCCTCGATCCACAGCAGCCACTGGTCGTCTTCGCGCCGACCAGCCAGGCGCACCACCCCACCTTCCGGCGAGTGGCGAATGGCATTACGCAGGATGTTTTCCAGCGCCTGCGCCAGGCCATTGAGATTGCCCAGCACCCGGCAATCGGCGGGCAGCTCGCAGGGCATGCGCTCGATCGGCCAGCCCGTCTCGAAGCCGGCGTTCTCCCGCAGCACGTCCCAGAGCCTGACGATGTCCACTTCCTCGAGCGGCAAGCTGGGACGCTCGGTATCCAGCCAGACCAGCTCCAGCGCATCGCCGACCAGCTTTTCCATCTCCGCGACCTCACGCGCCAGGCGCTGGCGCAGGGCCTCGATGTCCTGCTCGCTCTCCCCGGCCACGCGCAGGCGGGCCAGGGGCGTGCGCAGTTCGTGGGACAGGTCGCGCAGCAGCTGACGCTGGAACGCCACGGTGCGATCCAGCCGCTCGGCCATATGATCGAAGGTGCGCGCCAGTTCACCCAGCTCATCCTTGCGTCGCGTCACCTGCGGCCCGAGCCGGGCGGACAGATCGCCTGCGCTGAGTGCAGTAGCCTGACGCCTCAGGATCGCCAGCGGCGCAATCAGCAGGCGGTACAGCAGCAGCGCCACGACCACCGCCAGGATCGCCGGCAGTACGCGCTGCAGTAGCAACTCCCATAGCTCGTTGTACCTGCGCGGGTTCAGGCGCTGCGGCAACTCCATTACCAGACGGGCATCGCTGTCGGCGAAGGGGATATAGAAGGTCGGCGTGCCGCCTGGTCGCCCCACGGGAAACTCCAGCCTGCGGACGAAATCCAGGCGCTGCGCCTGCTCGTCGGTCAAGGGTTGCGACGATAGCGAATCCTTGTGCGCGTCAACCACCACGGCCCAGATCTGTTCGCGCGCCTGCAGCTTCTGGAGAAACTCATCGACGCCAGGCGCACCCTGCTCACGCCAGCTGGTTTCCGCCTCCTGGGCATAGCCCTTAAGCGTCTTGCGGGTCGACTCGGACAGGTAGGACGTCGCATCGATCAGCTCGCGCCCGACATCCACATGCAGGCTGACCAGCAGCAGGCAGAACAGTGCCAGCGCACCAGCCAGGCGCCACAGCAGCGAGTGTTTCCCTGGCAGACTCATGCGCCGGCCTGCACCAGGATGTATCCCTTGCCCCACACGGTATCGACGCGCGTGGCCTCATGACCGACAGCCTGCAGCTTGCGGCGGATATGACTGACGTGCATATCCAGGCTGCGATCATGCTGGGCGTAGGCGCGGCGTAGCGCCTGCTGATAAAGGAAGGGTTTGCTCAGGGCCTCGTCCTTGTGCCGCCAAAGCAGCTCCAGTACGCGGTATTCGCTGGGCGTCAGGCCAACCCAGTTGCCACGGAAGGCGACGTCGCTACGCCCTTCGTCGAACTGCAAGCCACTGCCCTCGGTGCTCGGCTGCGGCTCGCGACGCTCATAGGCGACACGCCGCAGAATGGCCTCCACCCGCACACTCAGCTCGCCCAGACTGAAGGGTTTGGGCAGATAGTCATCGGCGCCCTGACTGAAACCGGCGATACGGTTCTGCTCGTCGCCCAGCGCCGACATCAGCAACACCGGCACGCTGCGCTGCCGACGCAGGCGCTGCAACACTTCGAGACCGTTGGTGCCGGGTAGCAGGATATCCATCAGGATCAGGTCGAAATCCTCGTTTTCGGCCAATTGCAGGCCCTCGCTGCCGTCATGGCTGAGCGTCACATCGAAGCCGCAGCCTATCAGGTGGGACTGCAGATGGCTGGCAAGCAGGGGATCGTCCTCGACTGCGAGGATTCGAGCCGAGGCAGGAGTGGAGGTCATCATGGCGAAAAACCGAACAGGCAGAATGAGAACAATTCTACCTACTAAACGACAATCGCTCACCTACAGATTCCGGCGTGCCGAATCGCTACACTGCCCAGATGTTCTGAAGGAGGAAGATCGTGTTCAAGGATCTCAGCATCAAGGGGCGCGTATTGCTGCTCACCCTGCTGCCCACCAGCCTGCTGGCGCTGGTGCTGGGCGGGTATTTCACCTGGGTGCAGTTGTCGGGTCTGCAGACGCAGCTGTTGCAGCGTGGCGAGATGCTGGTCGAACACCTGGCGCCGTTGGCAGCCCCGGCGCTGGAACAGAACGACGTGAAAAAGCTCGAGCGCATCGCCCGGCAGGCGCTGGAGCATCCGGACGTTCGCGCGGTAGGTTTTCTCGCCCCCGAGCGTGCGTTACTGGCGCATGCCGGGCCAAGCATGCTCAACCCGTCGCCCACCGGCCAACCGGGCGTCAGCCTGCTCAGTGGGCAGGACGCCACGCGCTTTCTGCTGCCGGTCTACGACCAGCACCTGGTGCTCAGCGACAGCCTGGATGATGAGCGCACGCTGGAGCTGCTCGGCTGGGTCGAGCTGGAGCTCTCGCACCAGGGCACGCTGCTCAGCGGTTATCGCAGTCTGTTCGCCAGCCTGCTGCTGATCGTCGGCGGCCTCGCCGTCACCGCCCTGCTCGCCTTGCGCATGAGCCGCAGCATCAACGGCCCGCTGCGCGAGATCAAGGCCGGCGTCGCCCAGCTCAAGGACGGTAATCTGCAGACCCGCCTGCCGCCGCTGGGCAGCCACGAGATGGACGAGCTGGCCGCCGGCATCAACCGCATGGCCGAAGCCCTGCAGAACGCCCACGAAGAACTGCAGCACAGCATCGAACAGGCCACCGAGGACGTGCGCCAGAACCTTGAGACCATCGAGATCCAGAACATCGAGCTGGACTTTGCGCGCAAGGAGGCCCTGGAGGCCAGCCGCATCAAGTCCGAATTCCTGGCCAACATGAGCCATGAGATTCGCACCCCGCTCAACGGCATTCTCGGCTTCACCAACCTGCTGCAGAAAAGCGAGCTCAGCCCGCGCCAGCATGATTACCTGTCGACCATCGAAAAATCCGCCGACAGCCTGCTCGGCATCATCAACGAGGTGCTCGACTTCTCCAAGATCGAAGCCGGCAAGCTGGTGCTCGAGTCCATCCCCTTCAACCTGCGCGACCTGTTGCAGGACACCCTGACCATCCTCGCCCCCGCCGCCCATGAAAAGCAGCTGGAGCTGGTCAGCCTGATCTACCGCGACACCCCGCTGGCCCTGCGCGGCGACCCGCAGCGCCTGAAGCAGGTGCTGACCAATCTGGTGAGCAACGCGATCAAGTTCACTCGCGAAGGCACCATCGTCATGCGTGCCATGGTCGAGGATGAAAGCGCCGACACCGCGCAGCTGCGCATCAGCGTGATGGACACCGGCATCGGCCTGTCGGATGAAGACCTGCGCGCGCTGTTCCAGGCCTTCAGCCAGGCCGACAACTCGCTAAGCCGCCAGGCCGGCGGCACCGGCCTTGGTCTGGTGATTTCCAAGCGCCTGATCGAGCAGATGGGCGGCGAGATCGGCGTCGACAGCACCCCGGGCGAAGGGTCCGAATTCTGGATCACCCTGACCCTGCCCAAGGCCCGCGACGACGCCGAAGACCTGCCGCGCACTGCCCTGCAGGGCCGTCGCGTGGCCGTATTGGAAAGCCACGAGCTAGCGCGTCAGGCACTGGCCCACCAGCTCGAGGACTGCGGCCTGGAAGTGCAGAGCTTCGCCGACCCTGGCCAGCTCTTCGAGGCCGTGCACGACCAGCAGCATGGCCAACCGCCGCTGAGCCTGGCGGTGCTGGGCATCACCGCCGGCCAGATGCCGCCCGATGTCCTCGGCCAGCGTATCCATGAGCTCGACCACCTCGGCTGCAAGGCCCTGGTGCTGTGCCCGACCACCGAGCTGGGGCTGTTCCACGAATCGCTGCCCGACGCTTACACCCAACTGCAGGCCAAGCCTCCCTGCACGCGCAAACTGCACAAGGCGCTGGTGGAAATGGTCAGCCCGCAACGCTCGGCCAGCGAGCCGGTCGCCATCGGCGACACGCGCCGACCGCAGATCCTCTGCGTCGATGACAACCCGGCCAACCTGCTGTTGGTGCAAACCCTGCTCGATGATCTGGGCGCCCAGGTCAAGGCTGTGGATAGCGGGTACGCCGCAATAGAAGCCGTCCAGCAAGGCAGCTTCGACCTGGTATTCATGGACGTGCAGATGCCCGGCATGGATGGCCGTGAAGCCACCGAAGCGATTCGTCTGTGGGAAAGCGAAGAAGCCCGCAGCGCCACGCCGATCATCGCCTTGACCGCCCACGCCCTGGCCAATGAGAAGCGCGCCCTGCTGCAAAGCGGTATGGACGACTACCTGACCAAGCCGATCAATGAACGCCAGCTGGCCCAGGTAGTGCTCAAGTGGACCGGCCTGAACCTGCGCAACCAGCCGAGCCACAAGGCCGCGCCACCTGCGCCGCCCCAGCTGCAACCCAAGGTGCTCGACGCCGAGGAAGGCCTGCGCCTGGCCGCGGGCAAAGCCGACCTGGCGGCAGACATGCTGAGCATGTTGCTGGCCGGCCTGCCGGGCGACCGCCAGGCCATCCGCCAGGCACGCGACGCCGGCGAGCGCACCGCATTGATCGAGCGGGTTCATCGGCTGCACGGCGCCACCCGCTATTGTGGTGTGCCACAGCTGCGCGCCGCCTGCCAGCGCAGCGAGACGCTGCTCAAGCAGGATGATCCCGAGGCTCAACGCGCGCTGGACGAATTGGACGACGCGATTGCACGCCTGACCGAAGCAGCCGCCCAGAGCGCATAGGGCCAGAGCTGTGGCCCGGGTGCAGTCCAGGGTATCCGGGCTACGCAGCTTTTGTAGGCGCGAATTTATTCGCGATTGCAGCGCGAATATCGCGGATAAATCTGCACCTAGCAGACGCCATAGCGCGCAGCCCCGCGTGATAGCATGCCGGCTGAACCGGAGGACCTATGGCCGAACACGATTTCCGTTATTCCCTGCTCAACCCGCAGCACACCCTTACCGAATGCCGCGCCCTGGCACCGGGCCGCTACCAGGTCACCGGCAACGGCGGCTCGATCCAGGCCAGTGACACGCTGCTGGTCACCCTCAAAGGTAGCCGCGACCTGCACATGCGCCTAGACGTGGAAAAGGTTCGCCACCTGATCAACCCACCTGGCCAGTGGCTGGCGGTGTGCAAAGGGCCGCAGTTCAAGGAGTTGGCCATCCATAACTGGCAGGTGAACTGCGAGGGCTGCGGCAAGCAACTGGATTTCGAATTCGCCGTCGATGCTGCCCTCGGCAAAGCCGCGCAAGCACCGGCTGCCGAGGCTCGCATTGCCGAACTGGGCTGGCGCAACGACGCCGGTCGTCATCTGTGCCGCACCTGCCAGGAGGCCTGACCCCATGCACCGCGCCCTGCCCCTTGCCCTGCTCGCCACCACACTGGCCGGCTGCGCCAGCGACACGCCGCAACTGGAAACCGAACGCAGCTATCGCGTGGAGTGGATCGGCGAGCGCCCGTTGATCGATCGCAGCCACCTGACCATCACCTTCGCCGCCGACGGCCGGGCGCACGGGCATGCCGGCTGCAATCACTGGTTCGCCGGTTATTCGCTCAAGGATGACGCGATCCGTTTCGAGGCACCGGGCAGCACCCGCAAGATGTGCGCACCGGCGCTGATGGAACAGGAGCAGCGCTTCCTCGCAGCGCTCGGCGAGGTGCAGCGCTGGGACTTCAATGGCATCGGCCAGCTGCAGCTGTGGCCGGCCAGCGGCAAGCCGATCCGCCTATGGGCGGAATGAGAAGGTAGTCCGGATGCAATCCGGGGTTACCCAATTGGTGCCCAACTCTGGCAAAGAAATCGCGGATAAATCCGCTCCTACAAGGGCGTACTGCAGTCAGGCAGGGCTGTTGTAGGAGCGGATTTATCCGCGAAATGAGGCGACTGAAGCGGTGCATCGCCCCTTCTCCTACCAGTCAGATCGGCACATCAACAGATAACGCAGAACGCTTGCGATTGCATCCGCGTTACGCAAACAGCTCCAACTGCTCCTGCCGCCCACGCAGGTCATGCAGCCTGACCCCAACGCCCAGCAGGCGCACCGGCTTGTCGCCGCGGGCAAAGGCGTTGCTCAGCAATACTCGATAGCTTTCCAGATCCCGGCTCGCCCCCGCCTGCTCCAGCGTGGTCTGGGTGAAGTCGTGGAACTTGACCTTGACGAAGGGCTTGTCCGGCCGATAGCTGGCGTCCAGGCGCTGCAGACGGCCGTTCATCTCTTCCAGCAGCGCTGGCAATTTTTCCAGGCAGGCGTCCAGATCAGGCAGATCCTGATCATAGGTGTGCTCCACGCTCAGCGACTGGCGGCGGCTGTCCACCTTCACTTCGCGTTCGTCGATGCCCTGGGCCAGGCGCCACAGGCGCTCACCGAAACTGCCGAACTCGCGCACCAGCGCCAGCTTGTTCCAGTCGCGCAGATCCAGGCAGGTGCGAATGCCCATGCGCGTCAGCTTGTCGGCCGTAACCTTGCCGACCCCGTGCAGCTTGTTCACCGGCAACTCGGCAACAAAAGCATCGACCTGATCCGGGGTGATGACGAACAACCCATTGGGTTTGCGCCAGTCGCTGGCGATCTTGGCCAGGAACTTGTTCGGCGCCACACCGGCTGACACTGTGATGTGCAGCTCCTGCGCCACGCAACGGCGAATTTCCTGGGCAATGCGCGTGGCGCTGCCGGAAAAATGCGGGGAGTCGCTAACATCGAGATAGGCCTCATCCAGCGACAGCGGCTCGATCAGATCGGTGAACTGGCGAAAGATGCCGTGGATCTCACGCGAGACGCTGCGGTAGACCTCGAAGCGCGGCTTGACGATCAGCAAGTCCGGACACAACTTCAGCGCATGACGGGACGACATCGCCGAACGCACCCCATAGGCACGCGCCTCGTAATTACAGGTGGCGATCACCCCGCGACGCTCCGCCGAACCGCCTACGGCCAGCGGACGATTGGCCAGGCTCGGATCGTCACGCATCTCGATGGCGGCGTAAAAGCAGTCGCAGTCAACGTGGATTATCTTGCGCACAACATCCTCGGAAGCCTTGTCCGGCCTGGCCTGGAGCATTGCAGTCTAACAGCTGTTTGATGCTAAGCATCTGAGTTGAAAACACTTTTCTCGCAAATAGCGATTGACACCGAAGCATCTGGCTGTAGAATGCCGCCCCACAGACGCGGGATGGAGCAGTCTGGTAGCTCGTCGGGCTCATAACCCGAAGGTCGTAGGTTCAAATCCTGCTCCCGCAACCAGCTTTACGAAAAGGCCACTCAAACGAGTGGCCTTTTTGTTTGTTCGAAAATTAATATTTTCGATCAAAAGCAATAAATCGATTGACAACGCTTTAAGCAGGCGTAGAATTGTTGCCGCGGGATGGAGCAGTCTGGTAGCTCGTCGGGCTCATAACCCGAAGGTCGTAGGTTCAAATCCTGCTCCCGCAACCACCTTCAGAAAAAGGCCACTCAAACGAGTGGCCTTTTTCGTTTGCGCCCGTTGACCAGCACTGGTCAAGCGTATGATCCATCGCTAGAATTGCGCACTTTTTGATCAGAGGCGCCAACCAGGCGCCCTTAGAGGTTAGCCCGCATGTCCACCGCCACTCCCAAAGTAGGGTTCGTCTCCCTTGGCTGCCCCAAGGCCACGGTAGACTCAGAACGAATCCTGACCCAGCTGCGCATGGAAGGTTACGAGATCGTACCGACCTACCAGGATGCCGACGTAGTGGTGGTCAATACCTGCGGCTTTATCGACAGCGCCAAGGCCGAGTCGCTGGACGCCATTGGTGAGGCGCTGGCCGAGAACGGCAAGGTGATCGTCACCGGTTGCATGGGCGTGGCCGAGGACAGCATCCGCGACGTGCACCCGAGCGTGCTGGCCGTCACCGGCCCGCAGCAGTACGAGCAAGTGGTCAGCGCTGTGCACGAGGTGATTCCACCGAAGACCGAGCACAACCCGCTGATCGATCTGGTGCCGCCGCAGGGCATCAAGCTCACGCCGCGTCACTACGCCTACCTGAAGATTTCCGAAGGCTGCAACCATACCTGCAGCTTCTGCATCATCCCGTCGATGCGCGGCAAGCTGGTCAGCCGCCCGGTGGGCGACGTGCTCAGCGAAGCGGAGCGTCTGGTCAAGGCCGGCGTGAAAGAGCTGCTGGTGATCAGCCAGGACACCAGCGCCTACGGCGTCGACATGAAATACAAACTGGACTTCTGGAACGGCCAGCCGGTGAAGACGCGCATGCTCGAGCTGTGCGAGGCGCTGTCGTCGATGGGCGTCTGGGTACGTCTGCATTATGTATATCCCTACCCCAACGTCGACGACGTGATCCCGCTGATGGCCACCGGCAAGCTGCTGCCATACCTGGACATCCCCTTCCAGCACGCCAGCCCGAAAGTACTCAAGTCGATGAAGCGTCCAGCCTTCGAAGACAAGACCCTGGCGCGCATCAAGAAGTGGCGCGAGATCTGCCCGGAGCTGACCATCCGCTCCACCTTCATCGTCGGCTTCCCGGGCGAGACCGAAGAAGACTTCCAGTACCTGCTGGACTGGCTGACCGAAGCCCAGCTCGACCGCGTCGGCTGCTTCCAGTATTCCCCGGTAGAAGGCGCACCGGCCAACGACCTGGGTCTGGAGCCGGTGCCGGATGACGTCAAGCAGGAACGCTGGGAGCGCTTTATGGCGCACCAACAGGCGATCAGCTCGGCGCGCCTGCAGGCCAAGATCGGCCTGGAAATGGACGTATTGGTCGACGAAGTGGACGGCGAAGGCGCCGTGGCTCGCTCCTGGGCCGATGCCCCGGAAATCGACGGCAGCGTGTTCATCGATTCCACCAGCGTCAAGCCGGGCGACAAGGTGCGCGTGCGTATCGTCGATGCCGACGAGTACGACATGTGGGGCGAGCTGGTCTGATCGACCACGCCTTGCAGGAGCCCCGCTCAGTGCGGTAATGCTGTTCACTTAAGGTTGCACACGCTTGGCTCCCCTCTCCCATTTATGGGAAAGGGTTGGGAGGGCCGAAAACACCGCGAGACTGCCATTTTCCCCTCGCCGAACGCGGCCCGCCCTAACCCTCTCCCCAGAGGGGCGAGGGGACTGATTGCGTTCAACCCTTTCTTATGTGAACAGCATTACCGTCAGTGCGGGGCTTTTTTTGTCCAGCGCAGCATCCTGATAACCGCTGAACCGATTGGCTACGGCACCTGCGGGAGACGCTTCAGCGGCGAGCTTTTTTCAGCGGTAACACCGCTGATCGCGGCTAAAGCCTCTCCCACAAAAAACCGATGCACCGCACTGGCTTCAGCCGCGAAATTCATGGTGCGCCTGTTCGTGGCTGAAGCCACTCCTACGGATGTCACACTCCGGACGCAGCTTTCTCGCCCCCAGCCTGCACCATCACCGGTACAATGGCCTCCTTTTCCTGCCGAGCCAGCCCATGAGCGAACCCACCCGCCTGTCCAAACGCGTCATCGAACTGTTCGGCTGCTCCCGACGCGAGGCTGACCTGTACATCACCGGTGGCTGGGTCACGGTGGATGGCCAGGTGGTCGAGGCGCCGCAGTTCAAGGTCGAGGCGCAGCGTGTCGAGCTGCTGCCCGGCGCCAGCCTCGAGCCGGTAGATCCGGTCACCCTGCTGGTGCATTGCCCGGCCGGTAGCAGCGCCGCGCAGCTGCAGCACCTGCTGGTGCGCGAGCAGCACTGGGAGGACGATCCGCACGCCCAGCGCATTCTGCATGGTCACTTCCTGCGCCAGGAACAAAGCCTGCCATTGCAGAACGGCGCCAGCGGCCTGGTGGTGCTTAGCCAGGACTGGCGCGCCCAGCGCAAGCTGCGTGAGGACGGCGCCAAGTTGGAGCAGGAATACCTGATCCATGTCACCGGCGAACTGCCAGCCAGCACCTTCGAGCGCCTGAAGAAGGGCCTGATCCACAAGGGCACGCAGTTCCCACCGTGCAAGGCCAGTTGGCAGAGCGAGCAATGCCTACGCTTCGCCCTGAAGAATTCTGCGCCCGATCTGCTGCAACAGATCTGCAAGGCATTGGGCCTGAGCGTACTGGGCATGAAGCGCATCCGTATCGGCGGTGTGCCGATGGCCAAGCTACCCTCCGGGCAATGGCGCTACCTGGGTGAGAAGGAACGATTCTAAGGCCGTGTTAGGCTGTGCCCGTCACGCTCTGGAGACCACCATCATGCGTACCCTGCTCCTTACCGCCCTCCTCGCCATGAGCCTGCCGAGCCTCGCCGCGCCAGCGCCCTTCTTTCTCTGGCAGAGCAAGGTCGACGGTCACCTGACCTGCGCCCAGACCAGCCCTGGCGAAGGCTGGATTCGTTTCACCGGCCCGTTCCGCGACGCCGGTTGCCGGGTGGCACACGACGCGCCCGTCAACCGCCGCTAAGCAGAACGCCATGCAGCATCTGGTCTCCCCGGTCGGTATCGTCCGCTCCTGTTTCAAGGAAAAGTTTGCCATTCCCCGCCAGCCGCATCTCGCACCCGCCGCGCGTGGCGTGCTGGAACTGCTGCCGCCCTTCGATCAGGGCGAAGCCGTTCAGGGGCTTGAGCAGGTCAGCCATGTCTGGCTGCTGTTTTTGTTCCACCAGGCGCTGGAAGACAAGCCGCGTCTGAAGGTGCGTCCGCCGCGCCTGGGCGGCAATCAGTCGGTCGGCGTGTTCAGCACACGTGCAACCCATAGGCCCAACGGCATCGGCCAGTCGGTGGTGCGCCTGGAGCGCGTGGAGGCGGGCCGCCTGCACCTATCCGGTATCGATCTGCTCGATGGCACGCCGGTGCTGGATATCAAGCCCTATGTGCCCTATGCCGATGCCGTGGCCGATGCACGAAATGACATGGCCGAGACGCCGCCACCGCTGATCGCGGTGGACTGGCAGAAAGATGCGCTAGCGTTGGCGCGTCAGCATGCGCTGCGTCTGGCCGAGCCCCTGGTGGAACTGATAGAGCAATGCCTGGCGCAGGACCCGCGCCCGGCCTATCAGCAACCGCAACCCGAAAGACGCTACGGCGCGCGCTTCTGGGATCTGGACGTGCACTGGCATTACCCGGAGCCAGGGCACATCCGCGTACTGGATATGCAATTGGCTACAGCCAACTGAGCGCATGAAGTGTCATTTCGGCCGGCAATGATGCCTGCTTTCCTCGGAGCCAGGCCCTAGGGTGAAGACCTCACCATTCATCGAGGCCTTCTCATGCATCCGTATTTCTCCCTTGTCGGCCGCACCGCCCTGGTCACTGGCGGCACCCGCGGTATTGGCCTGATGATCGCCAAGGCTTTCGTCGAGGCAGGCGCTCATGTCTACGTTTGTGCCCGTGACGGCGAAGCCTGCGCGCAAACCGCCAGCGAGCTGTCGGCGCTGGGCCAATGCACCGGCATAGCAGCCAACCTGGCCAGCGAGGAAGGTGTGCAGGCGCTGGCTGCCGAACTTACCGGGCGCATCGATCAGCTGGATATTCTGGTCAACAACGCCGGCACCACCTGGGGCGCGCCGCTGGAAAGCTATCCGGCCAAGGGCTGGGATAAAGTCATGCAGCTCAACGTCACCTCGGTGTTCGGCTGCATCCAGCAGTTGCTACCGCTGCTGCGCAAGGCAGGCTCTACGCAATGCCCGGCGCGTGTGATCAATATCGGCTCGGTAGCCGGCATTAGCGCCATGGGCGAGCAAGCCTACGCATACGGCCCCAGCAAGGCCGCGCTGCATCAGCTGTCGCGCATGCTGGCCAAGGAGCTGGTGAGCGAACACATCAACGTCAATGTGATCGCACCGGGGCGCTTCCCGAGCAAGATGACGCGCTTCATCGCCGAGGACGAAGCCGCGCTGGCCGCCGACACCGCGGTGATTCCGATGAGGCGTTGGGGCCGTGAAGAGGAAATGGCCGCCCTGGCGCTGAGCCTGGCCGGCAGCGCCGGCGCCTACATGACCGGCGCCATCATCCCCATCGACGGCGGTTTTCACCTGGGCTGAGGGTCAGGTGCGGAACTGTCGCACCAACCCCTGCAACTCCACACCCAGGCGCGCCAGCTCGGCGCTGGAAGCGGCAGTCTGCTCGCTGGCGGTGGCGCTCTGTTCGCCGATGTCACGCACGCGGGTCACGCTTTCGTTGATCGCCTCGGCTACTGCGCTTTGCTCTTCGGCGGCAGCGGCAATCTGCTGATTCATCTGTTCGATGGTGCTGACCGCCTGGGTGATACGGCCCAGGGCATCACCGGCTTCACCGGCCAGCTCGACGGTGCGGCGGGTCAGATCGCGGCTGCTGTCCATCTGCTGCACTGCGCCCTTGGCCATGCGCTGCAGGCCGGCAATCAGGCTTTCGATCTCCTCGGTGCTGTCCTGAGCGCGCTTGGCCAGTGCCCGTACTTCATCAGCGACCACGGCGAAACCGCGACCCTGCTCGCCCGCCCGCGCCGCTTCGATGGCCGCATTGAGCGCCAGCAGGTTGGTCTGCTCGGCGACGTTGCGAATCACCTCCAGCACGGTACCGATACGCGCGCTCTCCTGATTCAGGTCGGCAATGGCCTTGGCCGACTGCTCCACTTCGCTGGCCAGGCTGTCGATCTGATCCACGGCCTGCTGTACCACACGGTTGCCCTGCTGCGCCTCGAGGTCGGCATCACGCGCCGCCAGCGAGGCCTGCTCGGCATTCTGCGCGACCTCCTGCACGGTCGCCGCCATTTGGTGCATGGCCGTGGCGGTCTGTTCAGTCTCCAGTTTCTGCGTCTGCACACCGGCGCTGGTCTGCGCGGTGATCGCTGACAACTGCTCGGCAGCCGCGGCGATCTGCCCGACGCCGCCACCAATGCGACTGACCAGATTGCGCAGGCTGACGGTCATGTCCTGCATGGCGGCGAGCAGTTGCCCAACTTCGTCGCGGCGATCCAGCGGAATGTCCTGGCTGAGATCGCCGGCGGCGATACGCTGGGCAAAGGTCACGGTCTGGCGCAGCGGTGCGACGATCAGGCGGGTGATCAACAATGCAGCGCACAAGCCCAGCACCACTGCCGCAGCGCCCATGATGCCGAGCATTACCAGCGCACGCCGCGTGTCGACGAGCATGTGTTCGTCGGCGCTGGCTTCAGCCGACTCGGCCAGGTCGACCACCGAACGCGCACGCTCGATCATGGCTTTTTCGGTTGCCTGGTTCTGCTCACGAAGCTGCTGGTAGTAGAGGAAGGAGCGCTGATACAGGGTCAGCGCCTGCAAGGCGGTGTCGATGGCGGCTTTCTGATCATCGTCGAGCCAGACCTTCAGGCTGCCGGCAACGGATTGCAGGTCTTCGCTGACGTATTCCCACTCTTCCAGCGCTTCAGCGGAGCCGTCGATGATGTACAGGCTCTCGTGGCCTCGCAGGTCGAGCATGCGCTTGCTCAGGCCGGAGGCGGTTTCCGCCAGGGTCAGCGGGTCGCTGCCGCGCAGGTTGTCACCCTGCAGGCGCAGCTCACGCACGGCGTCGTACATGTCCAGCTCGATCACCTCGAACTGGTCACGGGTTTCTGCTGCGGCGGTGCGCATGTCCTGACGGGCTTCGCGCGCCTTGTCC
This sequence comes from Pseudomonas sp. UBA6323, assembly GCF_002439135.1. NCBI lineage: Bacteria > Pseudomonadati > Pseudomonadota > Gammaproteobacteria > Pseudomonadales > Pseudomonadaceae > Pseudomonas > Pseudomonas sp. UBA6323. The sequence continues at coordinate 180,838 of NZ_DJSX01000034.1, forward strand.
TGCTGCTCGACATAATTGTCGAACTGTTTCAGGTACTCGGCAGTGGCCTGCTGCATGGTCTTTACGCGCGTACCTTCGGCCGCATCCTGACTCAGGCGCTCCAGCATGCCTTGCACCTTGAGCAGGCTTTCGCGCACTTGCGCCGCGCTCTCCTGAGTCTGCTCGATGGCGAAACTGCGCTCGAGGCGACGAGCCTGGAGAATTTCCTGGTTTACCTGGGCCAGTTGTCCGACCTGCTCGTGCCCCTTCAACACCGCCTGCACGGCCAGATAGCCGATGACCGTCATGGCAGCGGTAAGCAACAGGACCAAACCGAAACCGATGAAAAGCTTCTTGCCCACGGCAAGGTTGGCGAAAAAGCGTGTGGCAGACGTGAACATAAGGGGATAGCTCCGAGTTCTTCTTATTGCAGCCGCGCCTCGTGGGCTCGACTTTATTCGACTGACTAGGCAACAGCTGTGCCATTGCGCATACAGCCTATCGGCAGGAAGTGGGAGCCGCTTGAGTGCTGGCAATTCGCCAATAAATTACTGGCCGCATAGCCAATGTCTTACATGGAAAATGGACTATTCGGCAATTATCCGCTTATCGATGCCCAACTGCTGGCGATTAACCGCCGATGGCTGAGGCAGTCCTTACTCCAGAAAAAGCGCAGCTTCAGGCGAAACTGCGCCTTTATCGACTCGCTTGTGCATCAACGTCCGGCGAGCACCGGCACCACCCGCGGTCGCAGCATTTCCCCGGCCACAGCCAGCAGGCCGATGGCGCCCGCGATCCAGTACCACTGCGCGACCGGGTCGAACGACAGCCAGCCCAGCGCATGCAGGAACACCACCATGATTAGCACCGGGCTGACGTAGCGCGCCATGAACAGCCACAGGGCGTAGCCAGCCGGCGGCAGGTCCAGCTCCTCGCGCATAATCTCGCTGCGCAGCGCGTAGCCGGCCAGCAGCACGATGAAGATGCCACCCAGCGGCATCATCCAGCGCGAGGTGAGGTAGTCCAGCCAGTCGAAGAGGTTCTTGCCCAAAGGCGTCCAGCCCGACAGCAGGTTGAACGACAGCATCGCCAGCAGGCTGATCACCAGCAGCACAGCGCCGGAAGCCAGGGCGGCACGCAGACGGCTGATGCCGTGTTTCTCATTCAGGTAGGCGACCGTGGCTTCGATCATCGAGATGGCCGAGGTCAGCGCGGCGATCGACACCATTGCGAAGAACAGCACGCCGAATGCGGTACCCAATGGCATCTGCTGGAAGGCAAGCGGCAGGCTCATGAAGATCAAACCTGGCCCTGCCCCGGGGCTCATGCCGTTGGCGAAGATGATCGGGAAGATCGCCAGGCCGGCGAGCAAGGCCACACAGGTGTCGCAGATGGCGACCAGGAAAGTGGTGCGGGCAATAGACTGGCCGTCGGGAATGTACGAGCCGTATGTAAGGATGGCACCCGACGCCAGACTCAGGGTGAAGAAGGCATGCCCCAATGCGGCCAGCAGCGCCTCGCCGGTGATCTTCGAGGCATCGAAATGGAACAGGAAATCGAAACCGGCCTTGAAACTGCCGCTGGTGAAGGCGTAGCCGACCAGTACGATGAGCATCAGGGCCAGGCCCGGCATCATCCAGCGCACCGCGTTCTCGATGCCCTTCTGTACACCCTTGGCTACGATCCACAGGGTCAGCAACGCCACCAGCACGCTCCAGCCACCGAGTTGCCAGGGGTTGGCATTGTGCGCCTCGAACACCCCGCCGAGGGCCTCGACGCTGGTGGCAGCCAGGGAGCCGTCGAGCATCTTCCAGGTGTAGGCGAATGCCCAGCCGGCGACGACCACGTAGAAGCACAGGATCATGAAGCCGGCGAGCATGGCCATGCCGCCGACGGCCTTCCACAACGGGTTGCCACCGTTCTCGCGGACCACGCGGCCAATGGCGTCGATCGGGCTGCCACGGCCACGACGGCCAATGGCGATCTCGGTCATCATCACCGGAATACCGATGGCCAGGATGCACGCCAGGTACATCAGCACGAAGGCGCCGCCGCCGTACTCGCCGGTGATGTAGGGGAATTTCCAGATATTGCCCAGGCCAACGGCCGAGCCGGTTGCTGCGAGAATGAAGCCCCAGCGTGAGAGCCAGAGGTTCTTCGGTTTTTCACGGGTCATGCGTCACCTGCTTGTTTTTATCTGTGACGGAATCGGACCCGCCGCGCTCGTGGCGCAGCGGAATGCAAGGCTTGGGTTGAAGCCGGAGGTGTCACTGGGCGTCGGCTTGCACCTCCGGCGCGGCCAGTTGAAAGGCCTCCAGGGGTTCACAGCGCGCCGCCATGGCGACAATGCGTGGATACGCGGCAAGGTCACAGTTAAAACGCCGCGCATTATACAGCTGCGGAACCAGACAGGCTTCCAGATATCCGGGGCGCTGGCCGAGCGACAGGCGGCCGTCGAATACGGCCAGGCCCTCCTCCACCGCTGTAAGACCGAGCGCGACCCAGTGCCGATACCAGGCGTTCTTCGCCTCGTCGGAGGCGCCCAGTTCACTGGACAAGTACTGCAGCACGCGCAGGTTGTTCAGCGGGTGCACGTCGCAGGCCAGATGCAGCGCCAGCGCCCGTACCTGCGCACGCTCGGCCGGATCGGCCGGCAACAGCGCCGGCACCGGGAAGATTTCCTCAAGGTACTCGATGATCGCCAGGGACTGGGCGATGCGTACGCCACCGTTTTCCTCGTCCAGCAAAAGCGGTAGCAGGCCCTGCGGGTTCAGCGTGCGGTAGTCGGCGCCATGCTGCTGGCCGCCATCCTTGACCAGATGCACCGGCACTTGCTCGTAGGCCAGGCCCTTGAGGTTCAGGGCGATGCGCACACGGTAGGCGGCGCTGGAGCGCCAGTAGCCGTAGAGTTTCAACATGAGGCTGCGCCTCCAGCGGCAAGCCGCAAGCGACAAGCCTCAAGCAAAAGCCTGCGCGCACCCTGCTTGCAGCTTGTGGCTTGCAGCTTATGGCTCATAACGTTCCACCACCTGGTCGATGGCGCCGAAAATGCTCTGGCCAGCTGCGTCGAACATCTCGATGCGCACCCGGTCGCCGAACTTGAGGAACGGCGTTTTCGCCTCGCCCTGCTCGACGATTTCCAGCATGCGTTTCTCCGCCAGGCAGCTGGAGCCGGCGCTACGGTCATAGTTGGACACGGTGCCCGAACCGATGATGGTGCCGGCGCCCAGCGGGCGGGTCTTGGCGGCGTGTGCCACGAGGGTCGGGAAGTTGAAGGTCATGTCCACGCCAGCATCCGGCTGGCCGAACAGCGCGCCGTTGATATGCGAGACCAGCGGCCGGTGCACCTTGCCGTCCTTCCAGCTCTCGCCCAGCTCGTCCGGGGTGATGGCGACCGGGGAGAAGCTAGACGAGGGCTTGCTCTGGTAGAAACCAAAGCCCTTGGCCAGTTCGCCAGGGATCAGGTTGCGTAGCGAAACGTCGTTGACCAGCATCAGCAGACGGATGTGTCCGCCCGCCTCGGCTGGAGTGGCGCCCATCGGCACGTCATCGGTGATTACCGCCAGCTCGGCTTCCAGATCGATGCCCCAGGCTTCGTCGGCCAGGCAGATCGGGCTATGCGGCGGGATGAAGGCATCGGCGCCGCCCTGATACATCAGCGGATCGTGCCAGAAGGATTCGGGCATCTCGGCGCCGCGGGCCTTGCGCACCAGCTCGACGTGATTGACGTAGGCGCTGCCGTCGGCCCAATGGTAGGCACGCGGCAGCGGGCTGTGGCAGGCCGCCTGATCGAAAGCGAACGCGCCCTCCTCCAGGCCATCGTTAAGGCGCTGATAGACCGCCTCCAGCCTGGGTCGGGCCACGGCCCAGTCGTCCAGCGCGGCCTGCAGGGTGATGGCGATCTGCGGCGCAAGCACGGCGCGGGTCAGATCGCGGGAAACCACGATCAGCACGCCATCGCGGCCTTGGTTCAGTGATGCGAGTTTCATCAGTAATCCTTCGAATTCTGAGGTAGGAGCGAGCTCTGCTCGCGAACCCGGACCGAATAAAAAGCTTCGCGAGCAGAGCTCGCTCCTACAGGTTTGTTTAACCCTACAGCCCCGGCGCGCGCCAGGAATTGACGTACTCGGCGACATCCACCGCACCGGCGGCATCGGCCACTTCCAGGGCGCGGCGGGTGTCAATCATCACGGCCACCTCGTCGATGAAGGTGGCCGGGTCCTCCAGACTCTTCTTCAACGCCTTGGGATGCGGACCGTGCGGGAAGCCACAGGGGTGCAGGGTGACCATGCCCTGCTCGATGTTGTCGCGGCTGAAGAAATTGCCACGGTGGTAGAACAGCACTTCGTCGTAGTCGTCGTTGTTGTGGAAGAACGGTACCTTGAGCGCACCGGGGTCGGATTCCACCGGCCGCGGGGTAAAGGTGCAAACCACAAAACCATTGGCAACGAAGGTGGTGTGCGCCGACGGCGGCAGGTGATAGCGATGACTGACCAGCGGACGGATGTCGCGCCAGTTCAGGCGCACCACGGTGTTGTCGCCGTGCCAGCCGACCACGTCCAGCGGATTGTAGGGATAGGTCACGGTACTGATCTGGCCGCGCCGCTTGATGCGAATCTGCCAGGTGTTTTCGTCCTGCTGCGCCTTGAAGGCGTTATCGATATGCGGATGCTCCAGCACCGCTAGGTCGAAGATTGCCTGCGGGCCGAGCAGGCCCTTGTCCGGCAACTGGTAGGCGCCGTCGGTGTTCTCGATCAGCAGGAAGTAACTCGGCGTGCTGGCCTCGATACGCCAGGCGGTGCCACGGGGGATCAACAGGTAGTCGCCGTCGCGGTATTCCAGATGGCCGAAGTCGCAATAGAAATGCCCGCTGCCTTCATGGACGAACAGCAGCTCGTCGCCATCGGCATTGCGCACCAGATGGCGCATGGCGCCGTGGGTGCGCCAGACGCGCAGCTTGACGTCGGCGTTGTGCAGCGTCAGTGGCGCTGCCAGCGGGCAATCGCGCTCGCTGGGGATGTCGTTGAAGTTGAACGCGTGCGGGCGCAGCGGGCCTTGCCAGTCGATCCAGCCGGTCGGCGGATGCTTGTGGTGCAAGTGCGCGGTGGGGCCGAAGAAGCCCTCGCGGCCCATTTCTCGCTCGTAGGTGCCCTGCGGCAGATCGCAGTGCGCCTGGCGCGAGCACTCGCCTTCACGCAGGGGAAAGCGGATCCATTGACGGCTCATGGCATCACTCCTCGGAGATCACACCGCGACGCAGCTGGTCTTCCTCGATCGACTCGAACAGCGCCTTGAAGTTGCCCTCGCCGAAGCCCTGGTTGCCCTTGCGCTGGATGATCTCGAAGAAGATCGGGCCGATCACCGTGTTGGTGAAGATCTGCAGCAGGATGCCGTCATCACCCGACGTACCGACGCCCGGAGCTCCGTCAATCAGCAGGTTCAGTTCGCGCAGTTGATCGAGTGGCTCGCCATGGCCGGCAACGCGGGTGTCGACCTTCTCGTAGTAGGTGTCCGGGGTGGTCATGAAGTCGACGCCGTTGGCGCGCAGTTGGCGCACGGTGGCGTAGATGTCGTCGGTGCTCAGGGCGATGTGCTGGATGCCTTCGCCGTGGTACTCGCGGATAAATTCCTCGATCTGCGACTTGTCATCGGCCGACTCGTTGATCGGGATGCGGATCTTGCCGCACGGCGCGGTCATGGCGCGGGAGAACAGGCCGGTGAGCTTGCCTTCGATGTCGAAGTAGCGGATCTCGCGGAAGTTGGCGATACGCTCATAGAAACCGGACCAGACATCCATCTGCCCACGGCGCACGTTGTGGGTCAGGTGGTCGATGCACTGCAGGCCGACGGCGTTGTCGTTGGGGCTGCGGCCTTCGACGTACTCGAAGTCGACGTCGTAGATGGTCTTGTCGCCATAGCGATCGACGAGATACAGCAGCGAGCCGCCGATGCCTTCGACGCAGGGAATGTTCAGCTCGCCGAAGTTAGCGTGACTGCCCACCAGAGTAGCGCCCTGCTGCTCGACGTAAGCAGCGGCCTGCGCGGCGTTCTTGACCCGGAACGCCATGGCGCAGGCGCTGGGGCCGTGCTTCTCGCCAAAGGCACGCACATGCCCGGTGGGGCTGCCATTGAGCACGATGTTGATGTCGTTCTGCTGGAACAGCCACACCTCTTTGGAGCGGTGCTTGGCAGTTTCGGTAAAGCCCATGGCGGTGAACAACCCGCGCAGTTGCTCGATGCCTTCGGCAGTCGGTGCGGTGAATTCGACGAACTCGAAGCCGTCGGTGCCGATGGGATTGTGCTGCTCGATCTTGTTCACGGCGTTCATCTTGCCTCCTGATTGTCATTGTTATGGCGAACGCACGAATGCGCTGCGGACAACCTCATGACAACCGAGCGCAGACCCGCTCTCAAGATGGCTTGCGACACTTCGACACAGTAGGCAAGCGCAGCACCGGAAAATTTTCGTTACGCCAGGCCACTCATGCAGACATCGCCCCGCTTGGCGTAAAGGAAACCTTACAGACCGGTCTGCCGGCTTGCCGTTGACATTCAGCCAGAACGTGAGAAGGTGTAGGCGCGTTCGACCTTGGCCACCCGTGTGGCAAATGCGGCGTACCAATCGGCTCGTCCTTGCTCACGCACGGCGCTGTGCTCGGCGTGCTCACGCCAGGCGCGGATCGCCTCCTCGCTCTGCCAATAGGACAGCGTGATACCCAGGCCATCGCTGCGCGCCGACTCCACGCCGAGAAAACCGGGTTGTTGCGCGGCCAGTTCCAGCATGCGTTGCGCGGCCTCGGCGTAGCCGGCGTCCATCTCCGTGCGCTGGGAGGTGAAGATCACCACGTAATAGGGTGGCTCCGGCGTGGCGGCGATCACGAGGCCACGGCCAGATGGGCTTCGTGTACCGACTGCACCGCACAGGCCCCGACCAAACCGGCCACGACCGGCGGCAGGCGACCTTCCAGCGCCGCGCGCTCGGGCTGGAACAGAGTGGCGATGAAGAAAGGATGATCCTCAAGCTCGATGGCGCGTACTGCGCCCGCTTCGTCATGCCCGGAGGCCTTCAGCGCCTGCGCCATCAGCGGCTCGACGAAAGCGTCACTCAAGCCGTAGCGGCACAGATACTGCTCACTGATCTCGCGCACGCCGTACAACTCGGCGATGCGTGAACCAGAAACCAGATGCACGTGCTCGCTGACGTCCAGCAGTGCACAAGTCAGCGGCGCGATCAGCTGTGTCTGCGCCTGCGGCGACAGTTCGGCGTGCTCGGCATCGACCCAACCCAGGCGGTTACGCGCGTATTCGAGCAGCGCGTGCTGGAAGCCGCCACAGGTACCGAGAAACGGCACGCCCTGCTCACGGGCAAAGCGAATGGCGCGTAGCGCGCCCTCGGTCGCGACATAGGGGCTGCCAGGCACGCACCAGATGCCGTCATAGGCCATCAGGGCTGCATCCTCGAGAATGCCGTCAGTGGCCAGCCAATCATGCTCGACCGCCACTCCCAGGGCTTCACTGGCCAGGCGCAACGCCTCGGGGATGGCCCGGTGCGCGGTGATCGCCGGATCGTAATCACCGACCAGCGCAACCCTGACTCGACACTTGCTGTACATACGCTTTCCCTCCAACTTGCATGGCAGCCTCCTTGCCACTATAAGATGGCGCTCGCGCAATAATAATTGGCGAATAGACAAGCAGAGATTGCAGCTATGCAATATCAAATCGACCACACCGACCTCTCTCTGGTACTCGCTCTGGTGCGCGGCCGCTCCCTGGCGCGGGCTGCAGAACTGCTGCAGGTGGACGTCTCCACCGTATTTCGCGCCGTACGCCGGCTCGAAGCGGCATTGGGTGTGGCGCTGTTCGAAAAGAGTCGGCGCGGCTACGAACCCAGCGAAACCGCACGCGCCCTGGCGGAACAGGCCGAACGTGCCGAGCAGGCACTGGATGCCGCACGCGTCGCACTGGAACTGGGCAAGCAGGTAGTCAGCGGTACGGTGCGCCTGACCTGCACCGACGCCGTACTGAGCAGCCTGCTGCTACCGGCTATGGCGCGTTTCATGCCCAACTACCCGGCCCTGGCGCTGGAGTTGGTAACGTCCAATGACTTCGCCAACCTCAGCCGGCGCGACGCCGACCTTGCCCTACGCCTGACCAATCAGCCACCGGAGCACCTGGTGGGCCGGCGTCTCGCCAAGGTGTCATATCTGGTTTGCGCCCGCGATGATGGCCAGGATCGCAGTGACCTGGCGCGGCAGAGCTGGATCGCCCCGGACGAGGCGATGCCGGATCACAGCACGGTGCTTTGGCGCCTGCGCGAATTGCCAGGCGTCACGCCCAACTACCGCTGCAGCAGCATGTACGCCGTAGCACAACTGGCGCGCGCCGGCCTGGGCGTTGCCGCCCTGCCAGACTTTGTACTGCGCGCCCATCCGGAGCTCAAGGCACTCGGCCCGCCCCTGGCCAGCTGCGACACCGAGCTCTGGCTGCTGACCCGCCCCGACTGCCGGGCGTTGCGCTCGGTGCAGACGCTGTTCGAGGAGTTGAGCGAAGCGTTGATGAGCGATAGCTGAGGCGGAACGTCGCCGCTAAAGCGCCTCCCACAGAGCAGGAGAGCAGTCGTTGTAGCGCTGGAATCTTGTGGGAGGGGCTTTAGCCGCGACTGTCCAGGAAGCTGCGTAGCCCGGATGCAATCCGGGGACATTGGTTGCGCAAAAGAGCATCGCGGCTGAAGCCGCTCCTACCTATCCCGTAGAAGATCCGTAGGGCGGGTGCAACCCGCCAGGCCGCTGATGGCGGGTTACACCCGCCCTACAACTGTCATTCCTTGGAACGGCCATTCCGATTCAACCGCGAAGTAGCAACTCACCCCTGCTGCAAATGCCCATACAGCTTGGCGTACAGCCCGCCTTCGGCGATCAGTTGCTGATGGTCGCCATCCTCGGCAACGCTGCCGCCATCGAACACCAATACTCGATCGGCCTGCTTCACCGCACTCAGGCGGTGGGCGATGATCAGCGTGGTGCGGCCTTCGAGAAATTGCGCCAGCGCTTCGTGCAGGGCGTACTCGGTCGCCGCATCCAGCGCCGAAGTGGCTTCGTCGAGGATCACCACCTTGGGTTCTGCGAGTACCATGCGGGCGATCGCCAAGCGCTGGCGCTGCCCGCCTGACAGGCGCACACCGCTACGCCCGACCACGCTGTCCAGCCCCTGCGGCAGTTGCGCAATGGTGTCGTGCAGCTGGGCGATGCGCAGCGCCTGCCAGCAGGCCTCGTCGCTGCGCTCGCGGCCCATGGTGAGGTTGGCGCGCACCGTGTCGTTGAACAGCGCCGGGTGCTGCAGCACCACCGCGACGTTGTCGCGCACGCCATCCAGGCCGATCTCCTCCAGCGTACTGCCGCCGAAGCGGATGCTGCCGGCCTGCGGCGTATAGAGTCCCAACAGTAGTTGCACCAAGGTGCTCTTGCCGCCGCCCGATGCACCGACGATGGCGACCTTCTCGCCCGGGCCGATGGACAGGTCGAGACGATCCAGCACCGGCTCGTCGCCATAGCCGAAGGTCAGCCCGCGCACCTCGATACCCACCGTGTCACGGCCCTTGAAGGGATCGACGCGCCCTTCGTACTGCGGCTCATCCTTGCGCGCCAGCAGCTCATTGATCCGCGTCAGCGCGCCACCAGCGGCATAGAAGGCGTACTGCAGGCTGAGCAGTTGCTCCACCGGGCCGATCATGAACCACAGGTAGCTGAACACCGCGAGCATCTGGCCGATGGACAGGTCGGAGAACAGCACGGTGAGCATCGCCGCGGCGCGGAACACGTCGATACCGAACTGGAATAGCAGGCCGCTGGCGCGGTTGGAGGCATCGCTCTTCCACTGCGAAGCCACGGCGTAGTCACGTACCTCGCGCGCCCGCCCGCCGAGACGGCCGAGGAAGTAGCCCTGGCGGTTGCCGGCGCGCACTTCCTGGATCGCCTCCAGAGTCTCGGTCAAAGCCTGGGTGAAGCGCGAGGTGCTGTCGTTCTCCAGCTTCTTCAGGTGCTTGACCTTCTTGCCCAGCAGCACGGTGGCGTAGATCACCAGCGGGTTGAACAGCAGGATCAGCAAGGCCAGCTGCCAGTGCATCCAGATCAGGATGGCCGAGGTGCCGACCAGGGTCAGGATCGCCACCAGAAAGCGGCTCAGGGTCTCGCCGACGAACTTGTCGAGGGTATCCAGATCGGTGACCAGATGGGTGGTCACCGTGCCGCCGCCCAAACTCTCGTATTCGCCGAGGGAAATGCGCTTGAGCCGTTCGATCAGCCGCATGCGGATGCGGTAGACGATGTCCTTCGACAGCCTGGCGAACAGGCGTGCCTGCAGCACGTTGAAAATCAGCGCCGAGCCGCGCAGCAGCAGGGTCAGCAACAGCATCAGGCCGATATAGCCGGCGGCCGTTTCCCAGTGGGCCGGCAGGAAGTTGTCCATCACCTTGAGCGCCGCATCGCCGTCGTGCAGCAGCACTTCGTCCACCAGCAACGGCAACAGCAACGGGATCGGCACGCTGCACAAGGTCGCCAGCACGGCGACCAGGTTGGCCAGAATCAGCGCTTTCTTGTGACGCAGGGCCAGGCGGCGGATTTCTGCCCAGCTCAACCGATCAGGCATTGGCGGCGCGCTCCAGCCAACGGCCCAGCAGCGGAGACAAGGCATCGAGTGGCTGGTAGCCATTGGTCAGCAGCGCCAGCTGACCATCGCGCTCGGCCAGCAAGGTGGGAAAACCAGCGATGCCCAGATCCTGCACCCAGCTGAAATCCGCGGCCGTGGCCTCATGCATGGCCTGGCTGTCGAAGGCCTCGGCGAACTCGATGCGCGGAATCCCGGCCTGCTCGGCCAGCTGTACCAGCACGCTGGCCTGGGTGACGTCGGCGCCCTCGGTGTAGAAGGCGCGCTGGATCAGCTTGAGCAGCGTCCAGGCGCTGGGCGTATCGAGGTTGCGCGCAGTGACCAGCGCGCGGCAGGCCGGCTCTGTGTCATACACCAGCCCCTCGGGCAGGCCTCGGTCGAAATCGAACAGCTGCCCGGTGCTGGCATTCACCGCCTGCCAATAACCCAGGTAACGCACGCGCGCGGCGGCGTCGATCGCCACCTGATCGCGGCGCAGGCCGCCCACCACGATCTGCAGCGGCACGCCGGCTGCCGCCGCCTGCTCCGCCAGCGCTTCGACCACCGGGGCAAAGCCCCAGCACCAGGAGCACATCGGGTCCATTACGTAGAGCAGGCGGCTCGCCATGGGTCAGGCCTCGTTCAGTTAGCGGGGGTCACGGCCGATGGGATGCGGCTGGTTGCGCTGGCGCGCCAGCTCGATCTGCTTCTGCCGCTCGCGGGCGCTCTCGCGGGTCTTTTCCGGCAGCGAATCCCAGCAGTGCGGGCAACTGACGCCGGGGCTGTAGAACTCGGACTGGCGGTCCTCCACGGAGATCGGGGTGCGACAGGCATGACACTGATCGTAGTCGCCTTCGGACAGGTCGTGGCGCACGGTCACGCGGTTGTCGAAGACGAAGCAGTCGCCTTGCCACTTGGTCTGATCCTGCGGCACTTCCTCGAGGTACTTGAGGATGCCGCCCTTGAGGTGATAGACCTCCTCGAAGCCTTCGCCGAGCATGTAGCTGGAGGCTTTCTCGCAGCGGATACCGCCGGTACAGAACATCGCCACCTTCTTGTGTTTGCTCGGGTCGAAGTGGGCCTTGATGTACTCCGGAAACTCGCGGAACGACTTGGTCCTGGGGTCGATGGCGCCCTCAAAGGTACCGATGGCCACTTCGTAGTCGTTACGGGTATCGATCAGCAGCACTTCCGGGTCGCTGATCAGGGCGTTCCAGTCCTGTGGTTCGACGTAGGTACCCACGCGCTGGTTGGGATCGACGCCCGGCACGCCAAGGGTGACGATTTCCTTCTTCAGCTTGACCTTGGTGCGATAGAACGGCTGTTCATCGCAATAGGATTCCTTGTGGTCGATATCGGCCAGGCGAGCATCCAGGTGGAACCAGGCGAGCAGCGCATCGATGCCGGCGCGGCTGCCGGACACGGTGCCGTTGATACCTTCTTCGGCGAGCAACAGCGTGCCCTTGATGCCATTGTCGATAAGGGTTTGCAGCAAAGGCTCGCGCAGCGCCTGGTAATCCGGCAGGGAGACGAATTTATACAGCGCCGCGACGACGATCTTGTCGGTCATGAATGTTCTCTCAGTAGTCACCCACGTAAAGGGCGGACTGGCGTGACATGAAAAACGCCGGCATAGCCGGCGCGGAGGGGATTGTAACAAAGCAGAGAATCGCCGGGGCGGGTTGGCGACAAGGCGCGACAGCCTGTCACGTAGCCCGGCTGCAATCCGGGAACTGCCGATGGGTTTCCCCGGATTTCATCCGGGCTACCTCAATGACCACCACGGCAGGTCGGCGAGGCGGGGGTTACGCCCTGCGCCGCCCACTCTTGCGGCGTGTAGGTGTGCAGCGCCAGCGCGTGGATCTGCCCCATCAGTCACGTAGCCCGGATGCAATCCGGGAACTGCCGATGGGTTTCCCCGGATTGCATCCGGGCTACCTCAATGACCGCCGCGGCAGGTCGGCGAGGCCGGGGCCACGCCCTGCGCCGCCCATTCCTGCGGGGTATAGGTGTGTAGCGCCAAGGCGTGGATCTGCTCCATCAGCTCGCCGACAGTGGCATAGACCTTCTGATGTCGCTTGACCGCATTCAGCCCGGCAAACGCCGGGCTGACAATCACCGCCTTGTAGTGAGTCTCCAGGCCGCGGCTGTGCATATGGCTCTCGTCCAGCACCTCGAGATGCTCGGGCTCCAGCGCAGCGAGGGCAGCGGTGATCAGGTCTTGCTTGGACATCTTGGGCTCCATCAGGGTTGTTTCGGCAGGCCGAGCTCGCCGCTCATGTCGGCCAGCAGCTTGTTCACCTCAGGCACCGCGGCTTCCAGCTTGCTCTGGGTAATCTGCGCGGATTGCGCGGTCAAAGTCGGCATCTTCTGCAGCACCTTCTGCCCCAGCGGCGACTCGTAGAAGGCAATCAGGTCCTTGAGCTCCTGCTCGTTGAAGTTGCTGGTGTAGAGCTTGACCATGTCCGGCTTCAGCTTGTCCCAGCCCACCGCCTTGTCCAGCGCGGCATTGGCCTTGGCCTGATAGCTCTCCAGTACCGCCTTCTTGCCGTCCGGCGCCTCGGCGAAACGCTGGGCGAACATCTGCTGCACCTGGCCGTACACGGGCACGGTCAGCTTGTCGGCATGGGCCAGCTTGAGAAAACGCTCGGCATCGGCGGCGTGGCTGGCGGCATCGGCCATGGCCAGGGATGCGCTCGCGCTGAGCAGAACGGCGGTGCAGAGTGTGGAGAAACGGAGCATGGGAGGCGTCCAGGGTTATGAATGAGTCTGGGTAGACTGCGGTGGCGGCATTTTGTGCCCTGCGCCCAAAACCCTCAAGCGATGCGAGTTGTGCACTGGCTCACAGCAGCCATGCAGACCGGCGCACCCGCTGGTCAGTTGCCAAAATGCCAGTACTTGCTCATCCTTGGGCGAGCTCGGCATCCTGCGTGATATTCACCATTCTTATCAAGGCGTGCGCACTTCCCGGACTCGGCAATTGATCGCCAGCCTGCGCACAAACATGGACGTGCCCGATGACCAGTCTCACCTCACATGAGCCGCTTCCGCGCCAGCCACTCTGCGACAGCAAGGGCCGCTTGCTGGACGAGGCCATTGGCTGGTCCAGCCGCCCGCAAGTGGACTGCGCCCTACGCGGCCATCTGGGACGGCGCAAACGCTGGAACCACTGGTGCATCACCACTCCGCAATGGATGCTCGCGCTGACCCTGGCCGACCTTGACTACCTTGGCTACGGCGCCGCCTATTTTCTCGATCTGGAGTCCGGCCAGTCGGTCGCCCACGCTCGGTTCCGCCTTTTCGCCCTCGGCTGCCAACTGCCCGACCTACCGCAGGAGAGTCACGCCTTCAACCACTCTCGTCTGCAGTTGCGTGCCGATGAACATCCCGGGCGTCTGCGTCTTACCGCATCAGCGCCTGATATCGGCGGCCAACCGCTGCAGATTGCCCTGGACATTCAGCGACCTGCGCACCTGCAATCGGTCAATCTGGTGGCGCCACTGAAAAATGGTGGTTTCCATGCCACCAGTCGCCACCTCGGGCTGCCCACCGCCGGCAGCCTGCAACTGGGGAACAAGCATTACAGCTGCGTGCCTGGCCAAAGCTTCGCCGCGCTGGATTTCGGTCGTGGCGTCTGGCCGCTGCACAGTCACTGGCAGCGAGCCGCTTTCGCCGCCGCGGGCGGTATCGCCGGCAATTTCGGTACGGGCTGGCTGGATCACAGCGGCCTGTCGGAAAACGCCCTGTGGTTCGGCGGTGAAGTACAGCTGCTCGACAGCCCGCTGCATATCGTCCGCAGCTCGCAGGCGCCGCTGGCCCCCTGGCGCCTGGACAGCGAAGACGACTGCGTGTCCCTGCGCTTCACCCCCCGCCAGCTACATAGAGCCTGTCCCAAGTTCGGCCCCTTCCGCGCCAACACCGCACAGCGCTTCGGCCACTATGATGGTGTGCTGCGCGGCCCGAAGGGCGAGCGCGTTCCGGTAGATCGCGCGCTGGGCTGGCTGGGCGAAACCCACGCCCGCTGGTAATCGGAGCGATAGATAAGTTGCGGAACCAGTCTCCGGCGGCGCGACCTAAACTGCCAGCAACCTCGAACATGCCCGGAGAACGCCATGAGCCGCACCGAAACTGACAGCATCGGCCCCATCGAAGTCCCCAACGACGCCTACTGGGGCGCGCAGACCCAGCGTTCGCTGATCAACTTTGCCATCGGCCAGGAGCGCATGCCGCTGGCCGTGCTGCACGCGCTGGCGCTAATCAAGAAAGCCACTGCACGGGTCAACAGCCGCAGCGGAGAGCTGCCGGCCGATATCGCCCGGCTTATCGAGCAGGCCGCCGACGAAGTGCTCGAAGGCCAGCACGACTCGCAGTTCCCCCTGGTGGTCTGGCAGACCGGCAGCGGTACGCAGAGCAACATGAACGTCAACGAGGTGATCGCAGGCCGCGCCAACGAATTGGCTGGTGGCCAGCGCGGCGGCAAGACTCCGGTCCACCCTAACGACCACGTCAACCGCGCGCAGAGCTCCAACGACTGCTTCCCCACTGCCATGCATATTGCCGCCGTCCAGGGCGTTCGCCATTGCCTGCTGCCGGCGCTGGCCGAGCTGCGTGACGGTCTGCAGGAGCAGGCGCAGCGCCACGCCAACCTGGTCAAGACCGGGCGCACCCATATGATGGACGCCACGCCAATCACCTTCGGCCAGGAGCTGTCTGCCTTCGTCGCCCAGCTCGGCCATGCCGAAGCGGCGATTCGCGCCGCCCTGCCCGCCGTCTGTGAACTGGCCCAGGGCGGCACCGCCGTCGGCACGGGTTTGAATGCGCCGGCCGGTTTCGCCGAGGCCATTGCCGCCGAACTGGCGGCCCTCTCCGGCCTGCCGCTGACCAGCGCACCGAACAAGTTCGCCGCACTGTCCGGGCATGAGCCGCTGGTGCAACTCTCCGGCGCGCTGAAAACCCTCGCCGTGGCCTTGATGAAACTGGCCAACGACCTGCGCCTGCTCGGCTCGGGCCCGCGCGCCGGCTTCGCCGAGGTACGCCTGCCGGCCAACGAGCCAGGCAGTTCGATCATGCCCGGCAAGGTCAACCCGACCCAGTGCGAAGCGCTGTCGATGCTCGCCTGCCAGGTGCTGGGCAACGATGCCACCATCAGCTTCGCCGCCAGCCAGGGGCACTTGCAACTCAACGTGTTCAAGCCGGTGATCATCCATAACCTGCTGCAGTCGATCCGCCTGCTCGCCGACGGCTGCCGTAACTTCCAGCAGCACTGCGTGGCCGACCTGCAGCCGGATGCTGCACAGATGGCCGCGCACCTGGAAAACGGCCTGATGCTGGTGACAGCGCTCAATCCCCATATCGGCTACGACAAAGCCGCTGAGATCGCCAAGAAGGCCTACGCCGAAGGCAGCACGTTGCGCCAGGCAGCGCTGCAACTCGGTTATCTGAACGAAGAGGAGTTCGACCAATGGGTCAGGCCGCAAGACATGCTCGGAGCCGGGCGGCATGAGTGAGGGCAAGAGCGGCGCCACACCGCTGGAAGGCGATGGCAAACGAATCCTGCTGATTCTCGGCACGCCGAAAAAGGACAGCCTCTGCCATGCCCTGGCTGAGGCCTATACCCACGGCGCACGCAGCAAGGGCCATGTAGTCCGCCAGTTGAGGCTGGGTGAAATGCAGTTCGACCCGATACTGCGCGACGGTTACGAACAGAGCCAGAACCTGGAGCCGGACCTGCTGGAAGCACAGCGCCTGATCCACTGGGCCGAACATCTGGTGTTCGTCTACCCGGTGTGGTGGGGCGGCATACCGGCCTTGCTCAAGGGCTTCTTCGACCGGGTATTCCTACCCGGTTTCGCCTTCAAATACCGCAACCGCTCGCAGCTCTGGGACAAGCTGCTCAGCGGCCGCAGCGCCGACCTGCTGGTGACCATGGACACGCCACGCTGGTACTTCCGCTGGATCTACGGAGCCCCGGCGCATCGGCAGATGGTGCGCACCATCCTCGGTTTCTGCGGTATCAAGACCCGCCGCCTGAACGAGTTCGCCCCGGTGCGCCCGTCCGGCGAAGAGCAGCGTCAGAGCTGGCTGCGCAAGGCTGAAACGCTGGGAAGCAGCGTTTAACGTCCTCAGAACCTGGCCTTGCGCGCCCGCAGAGCCGCCATCAGCGACGGGCCAAGCGCGGTGAGTGCCGAGCCGAGCACGACCACCACCGCACCGGCATAGGCGATCCAGTTGACCTGTTCGGGCAGCACATGGTCCGGCCACCAGGTCGAAGCCAGGGCTACGGAAACGAACGTCACCAGCGGGGTCAGCGCCAGGGTCGCACTGACCCTGGAGGCTTCCCAGTGCGCCAAGGCCTCGGCAAAAGCGCCGTAGGCCACCAGGGTGTTCAGGCAGCAGGCCAGCAGCAGCCAACCCTGGAGCGGGCTCAGCTCCAGCACTTGCAAGGGATGCGCCCAGGGCGTCAGCAACAGAGCGCAGGCCAGGTAAATGACCATCATCACCTGCACGGAGCTCCACGAGGTGAGCAGCTGCTTCTGCGCCAGGCCATAGAAAGTCCAGACGAAGGCCGCCGCCAGCACGGTCAACACGCCGGTGGTGTAGGTCGTGAGCGAGGTCAGCAGCTCACCCAGGCGCTGATTGAAGAACAGACCGAAGCCCAGCAGCATCACCATCAGGCCCAGCGCCTGGCCCAGACTGAAACGCTCGCGAAAGACGAACAGACTGCTGATAAGCAACAGAATCGGTGCGACCTGAATGACCAGCTGTGTGGTTCCTGGACTCAGCAGATTGAGCCCGACCAGATACAGCACGTAGTTGCACGTCAGCCCACCGATGGCCAGCGCCAGCAGCCAGCAGCCCTTGCGCCCGAGCGGGCGAAAACGCGGTAAGCGCCGAGTCGCCGCCAGATAGGCGAACAACAAGGAGCCCGCCACGGCCAGGCGATACCAGGTGACGGTTACCGGGTCCATCACTTGGAGAACTTCTTTGAGCTTGATTGGCAGGATGCCCCAGAGCACGGAAGTGATCAGGGCGAGCAGCAGGCCGTACATCCAACGGCCGGAGGAAATGTGCATGGTGACCTCTGGCAAGCGGTCGACAGAGCACGTCGTCCGCAGCCGACCATTTTAGGAGAGGTGAGGTCATCGACACAGCAACAGTTCGAACGGGCAGACGAGCCCAACTGTACTGCTCAAGATTCACACCTGCCGACAGATTGGCGTCAAATATCCAAAAAAATCGCTAAATCTACAAAAAATGCGGCCAAAATCGACCATTTGTCGTTTTGCCAGGTGCACCGTTTCGCTTGTATTAGGCTTGAATCATCCAGCCCCTCAGATGGAGCTTTCATCATGTTCGGCCAACGTATCGCTGACTCGCACCCAGGCACGCATTACCGCAGTTCTCGCGTCAGCGCCGTCAATGGCCAGTATTTCTTTGCCACCCGCGAAGGCACGCTGGAAGGTCCGTTTCTCTCCCGCCACGATGCCGAGCAAAGCATCACGCGCTATATCGAGCGCACGGCCATGGCCGACAAGCTGCTGCGCCACAGCAGCGAACACATCGACAACCTGCAGCGCCGCGAAGCGATCAAGCACAATCAGGAGCTCTGAACGCTCGCGCGCTACAAACGTGCCAGCCCCAGATCTTCCCGATGCGCCGCAAGGTGCGGCAGCACCGCGGCCAGCAGCGGCTCCTTGAAGGCATCCTGAAAGCGATGCGCCAGCCCCGGAATCAGCTTGAGTTCGGCGCCCTTGATATGCGCCGCCACATGCACGCCATGCATCACCGGCAACAGCGGGTCGGCCGTGCCATGCACCACCAGCGTCGGCACTTTCAGACGATTGAGCAGCTCGACCCGGCTCGACTCGGCGAGAATCGCCAGCAACTGACGTTGCACGCCTTCGGGATTGAACGACCGGTCATAGGCCACCTCGGCCTGGTGCAGCAGCAAGGCGCGATCATCATGTACCGAAGGGCTGCCGAGCGCTGCGAGCAGATCGGCCTGCTGCTGCAGAGCAGCCTCGCGACTGCCCGCCTCGCGCCGCGCCAGCAGGGCCACCAGGGCATCGCTGGGCGCCGGCAAGCCTTGCGCACCCGAGCTGGTCATCACCAACGTCAGGCTGAGGACGCGCTGCGGCGACAGATCGGCCAGGTGCTGGGCAATCATTCCGCCCATGCTCGCGCCCAGGACGTGGAAGGCATCGACACCGAGACTGTCCATCAACGCCAGGGCATCTCCCGCCATGTCACGCAGGTGATAAGGCGCGCCGAGCGACAGCCCAAGGCGGTAACGCAGCACTTCGTAAGGCAGGTTGATGCTCGGTGCTGGCTTGCGCCAGCTGCTCAGCCCCACATCGCGATTGTCGAAACGCACGACGCGAAAGCCCTGCTGACACAGGCGCTCGACCACCTCGTCAGGCCAGTGGATCAACTGTCCGCCCAGGCCCATGACCAGCAGCAGCGTCGGGTCGCGCTCGCTACCGACACTCTGGTAGGCCAGGCGCACGTCGCCGACGTCGGCATACCGGGTTGGCTCGGAAATATCACAACGGTTGGCCGCAAAAGACGGCAGGCCGCACAGCATCGCGACCACAAAAATGAATGCACGCATGAAAACACCAGAAACGCAGAACCCCACTGGAACGCGATTCTGGTGAAAGTCGTTCGACGGCGCTGCCACACAAGCATGACAGTTTGATGAAGGAGGACGAACGGTCGGCGGTCAGGTGACGATAGCGGCCAGCCAGAGCGTCGCGCCATGAAGCCCCTCGCTATGAGGGAGGGGCCTTAGCCGCGACAATATGGAGCATCAGGCCAGCTCGGCACGCAATTGCCTGGCCGCCGCGACCATATTCACCAGTGCTGCCTCGGTCTCCGGCCAGGCGCGGGTTTTCAGGCCGCAATCGGGGTTGACCCACAACCGCTCCAGTGGAATGCGCTGCGCCGCCTTGCGCAGCAGGCCGAGCATCTCAGTGCTGTCTGGCACACGTGGCGAGTGAATGTCATAGACGCCCGGGCCAATCTCGTTGGGATAATCGAAGCGCTCGAAGGCCTCCAACAACTCCATGTCCGAACGTGACGTCTCGATGGTGATCACGTCGGCATCCATCGCCGCGATGGACTCGATCACGTCGTTGAACTCGCTGTAGCACATGTGGGTGTGGATCTGGGTTTCGTCACGCACGCCACTGGCGGTCAAGCGGAAGGCTTCGGTGGCCCAGTCCAGGTAATGCTGCCAGGCGGCCTTGCGCAGCGGCAGGCCTTCGCGGAACGCAGCTTCGTCGATCTGGATGATTCTGATGCCCGCGGCCTCCAGATCCACCACCTCGTCGCGAATCGCCAACGCCAGCTGCCGCACCTGCACTTCGCGGGACACATCCTCGCGCGGGAAGGACCACATCAGCATGGTCACCGGGCCGGTCAACATACCCTTCACCACCTTGTCGGTCAGGCTCTGGGCATAGCGGATCCACTCCACGGTCATCGCCTGTGGGCGACTCAGGTCGCCGACGATCACCGCCGGTTTGACGCAACGCGAGCCATAGCTCTGCACCCAGCCGAAGCGGGTGAAGGCGTAACCGTCGAGTTGCTCGGCGAAGTACTCGACCATGTCATTGCGCTCGGCCTCACCATGCACCAGCACATCCAGGCCAAGGCGTTCCTGCGTCCGTACGGCTTCACGTATTTCGCCGTGCATGGCCTCAAGGTAATCGGCAGCGCCGAGTTTGCCCTGCCTGAACGCCTGGCGTGCCAGGCGGATGGCCGAAGTCTGCGGGAAGGAGCCGATGCTGGTAGTCGGCAGCACCGGCAACTGCAGGCGCTCGCGCTGTTTGCCGATACGCTCGGCGAATGGCGACTGACGCTGGGCATGACGCGGGCGAGTCGCCGCCAGACGCGCCTGCACCTCAGGCTTGTGAATGCGCGTCGATGCAGCGCGAGCAGCCTGTACCGCACGGCTGGCCTCCAGTGCAGCCTGTACAGAGGCATCATCCGGCGCCTCCAGTGCCCTGCCGAGCACGGCAACCTCCGCGCATTTCTGTACGGCGAAGGCGAGCCAGCCCTTCAGTTCGGCGTCGAGTTGATCCTCGCGCGCCAGGTCCACCGGGCTGTGCAGCAGCGAGCAGGACGGCGCCACCCACAAGCGCTCGCCCAGGCGTTCGTGAGCGTGACGCAGCACCTCCAGGGCCTTGTCCAGATCGCAGCGCCAGACATTGCGGCCGTTGACTACGCCCAGCGACAGCACCTTGTAGGCCGGCAGGCGATCGAGAATGGTCGGGTACTGCTCTGGCGCCCGCACCAGGTCGATATGCAGGCCATCCACCGGCAGATTGGCAGCCAGGCCGAGGTTGTCTTCCAGGCCACCGAAATAGGTGGCGATCAGCTTCTTGCAGGGTTCGCGCTGGATCAGGTTGTAGGCACGCTCGAAGGCGTTCTTCCAGTCCTGCGGCAGATCCAGCACCAGGATCGGCTCGTCGATCTGCACCCACTCCACGCCTTGCGCAGCCAGGCGCTGGAGAATTTCGCCATACACCGGCAGCAGCCGCTCGAGCAGCTCCAGCCTGTCGAAATCAGCGCCTTTGGCCTTGCCCAGCCACAGATAGGTCAGCGGGCCGATCAGTATCGGTTTGACCTGATGGTCAAGGGCGTGCGCCTCCTCTACTTCTTCGAACAACTGCTCCCAGCTCAGGGCGAACTGCTGGTCAGCGCTGAATTCCGGTACTAGGTAGTGGTAGTTGGTGTCGAACCACTTGGTCAGCTCCTGCGCATGAGCGCCGCCGCAGCAGCTGTTTGTGACGCCGCGGGCCATGGCGAACAGCGTCTCCAGTGTCGGCTTGCCGTCCGCCGGACGGAAGCGCTCGGGAATCACGCCGAAAGCCAGCGAATGACCGAGCACCTGGTCGTACCAGGCAAAGTCGCCCACCGGCAACAGGTCGATGCCGGCGTCCTTTTGCAACTGCCAGTGCTCGGCGCGCAGGCGCTGACCGACCGCACGCAGCCCGGCTTCATCCAGCTCGCCTTGCCAGTGCGCTTCGAGAGCTTTTTTCAGTTCACGGTCACGACCGATGCGCGGGAAACCGAGGGAATGAGACAGGGCCATGACTTGACGCTCCACAATAAATCGAGATGGCGCCATTCTCGGCATCGGCCATGAGTGAGACAAACTCAAGATTTTCGCCTTGATCTATAGATTTACTCATGTAGGCTGTATGAAGCATATTCATCCAGCTCTGAAACTGGATGAGTGAAACCTTCGCAGAGACCGCCATGCTCGAGCTACGCCACTTGAAGACCCTGCACGCCCTGCGCGAAACCGACAGCCTGGTAGAGGCAGCCGAGCGCTTGCACCTGACCCAGTCGGCCCTGTCTCATCAGTTCAAGGAACTGGAGGAGCGCCTTGGCCTGCAGTTGTTCGTGCGCAAGACCAAGCCGGTGCGCTTCACCAGTGCCGGCCTGCGCCTGCTGCAGCTGGCCGACGCTACCCTGCCCCTGCTGCGCGGCGCCGAACGCGACCTGGCGCGCCTGGCCGGCGGCACTGCCGGCCGCCTGCATATGGCCATCGAATGCCACAGCTGCTTCCAGTGGCTGATGCCGACCATCGACCAGTTCCGCGATGCCTGGCCGGAAGTGGAGCTGGACCTGGCCTCGGGTTTCTCCTTCGCCCCGCTGCCGGCACTGGCCCGTGGCGACCTGGATCTGGTGGTGACCTCAGATCCGATCGAGCTGGCGGGCATCACATACGTGCCGCTGTTCACCTACGAAGCCCAGCTGGCGGTCGCCAATCAGCATCGCCTGGCCTCCAGGGCCTTCATCCAGCCCGAGGACCTGGCCAGTGAAACCCTGATCACCTACCCCATCGAGCGCGACCGCCTGGACATCTTCACCCGCTTTCTCGAACCAGCCGACGTCGAGCCGGCGCAGGTTCGTACCTCCGAGCTGACGGTAATGATGATGCAACTGGTGGCCAGCGGCCGTGGCGTCTGTGGCCTACCCAACTGGGCGCTGCACGAATACAGCTCGCGGGGCTACGTCAGCGCCAAGCGTCTGGGCGAAAAAGGCCTGTACTGCACGCTGTACGCGGCGATCCGCAGCGACATGCTCGACGCGCCCTTCATGCGCGACTTCCTGCTGACGGCCAAGGACACCTCCTTCGCCAGCCTTGAGGGTGTCAGCGTGGCGCGCTAGGTGTCGCCTCACGGGGCAAGGATCGAGCGACAGTCGTAGGGCGGGTTAGCCGCCTGCCCCTTTCCGCAATCAACCCTGCAATGTCTGCTGCGGCGTACCCGCCATCGGCGCAACGCGTTTCATCGCCTGGTGGGTTAGAGGCTTCGCCCCGGGGCGGGGCTCCTACACTCAAATATCCCCTGTAGGAGCCGCGCCTCGCGGCGAATGAGGCAGTGAACGGCCACTCACCAATTTCCTTGTTACAACTCCCACCTTGCCGCATCGTGACCAACAGTCATATCATGACCACCGGTCACAATCTTTGGTGGAAAGCCCATGCGCTACCAGGATCAACTCTTCCAGCAACGCGAAAGCGCTCTGCTCGAAGCCGCCCGCCAGCTGTTCCAGAATCACTCCTGGGATCGCGTCACCATTGCCGAGGTGGCGCGCCATGCCGGCATCGGTAAAGGCACCGTTTACAAGCACTTCTCCAGCAAGGAAGCGCTCTATGCGCGCCTGGTGCTGGATTGCTCGCGCCAGCACCTGGCCGAGCTGCAGGACATCGCCCGCAACGCGCCCACGGAAACTGCCATGCGCCGGGTCATTCGCCGCGCCTTCGAATTGCTGCAGGCCGACCCACTGCAGGCGCAGCTTTGCCTGCTGTGTGACCGCCCGGCCTTTCAGGAGCGCCTGGAGGCGCCCTACCGCGCCCAGTTCGTCGAGTTGGAAGGCCATTACATGAAGCTGTTCAGCGGCCTTCTGCAAGACAGCTTCAGCGACCTGCAGCTCTCCCCCGCGCACTGCCAACACCTTTTGTGGGGCGTGGAGGCCTGCGTCAACGGCGTCATGACGCGCATCGCCTCCGGCGGTTTCGCGCACTGGGCCGAATACATCGAACTGGGCGCGTACTTCGACCGCGTTACCGACTTCATCATCGCCGGCCTGCAGGGCCAGGCTGCCGCGCTGCTGGCAGCGCCCGCCACCAACGAGTAAGCCATCGCCATGTTCGCGCAACTCAGCAAACGTCCCTGGATCATCGCCGTCATTATCGCCATCGTGCTGCTGCTCTGGCTGCTCAGCGGCGACCGCTTCGTCGCACGCGACAAGGTAGAGGCCGAACCCGATAAACCGGCCACGAGCGCCGAACCGGCCCGTGTAGAAGTGACATGGCTGACAGCTCAGCCCATGCAGCGCCAGCATGTGGTGCAGGGGCAGATCGAGGCCTGGCGCCGCGTGGAACTGCGCGCCCAGGTCAGCGGCAGCGTGCAGAATCTGGATCAGGACAAGGGCAACCGCGTCGCCGCCGACCAGGTGCTGCTCAGCCTCTCGCCGGATGACCGCCCGGCCCAGGTCGCGCGCAGCGAGGCCGATGTTCGTCAGCGGCAAAGCGACGTCACCGCGGCCAAACGCCTGCGTGAGCGCAGCCTGGTTTCGGCCAACGAACTGATGCGCCTGGAGAGCGAGCTGGCCAAGGCCCGCGCCGAACTCGACAGCGCCCGCCTGCAGCAACGCAACACCAAGATCAGGGCACCGTTCGCCGGCATCTACGACCAGCGCATGGTCGAGCTGGGCGACTTCGTTCAACCCGGCCAGAGCCTGCTGACCCTGGTGGACATCGACCGCCTCAAGGTCAGCGCGCAGATCGCCCAGCAGCAGGTGACCCAGCTCGAACTGGGCCAGCCGGTGAAAGCGGAGCTGCTTGACGGCCGCACGCTGCAGGGCGAACTGCACTTCATCGCTGCCGCCGCCGACCCGGGCTCGCGCAGCTTCCGCATCGAGGTCAAAGTGGACAACCCGGACGGCCTGCGCCTGGCCGGTGCCAGCGCCACCCTGCATATCCAGACCGGCGAAGCCATGGCTCATCGTCTCTCCCCTGCCCTGCTTAGCCTGGACGAAAACGGCCGCCACGGAGTCAAGTGGGTCAACGATGCGCAGCGCGTGGAGTTCACCCCAGTCGAGCTGATCAGCGTCGACAACCAGGGCGCCTGGGTCAGCGGCCTGCCGTCCAAGGTGGCGTTGATCACCCTTGGCCAGGGCTTCGTCCAGCCCGGCCAGCAGGTGAATGCGCAACTCGCGGCAGAGGGCAGTTGAAATGCACGCACTGATCGCCGCCGCGCTCGACCGCAGCCGCACCACCATCCTGATCCTATTGTTCCTGCTCTGCGGCGGGCTGGTGGCCTACGTCGCCATGCCCAAGGAATCCAATCCCGACGTCACCATCCCGATGATCTACGTCTCGGTGACCCTCGAAGGCATCAGCCCGGAAGATGGCGAGCGCCTGCTGGTGCGCCCACTGGAGCAGGAGCTGCGCAGCCTGGAAGGGGTCAAGGAAATGCGCTCGATGTCCAGCGAGGGTCACGCCTCGGTGATCCTGGAGTTCGATGCCGGCTTCGACGCCAAGGTGGCGCTGGCCGACGTCCGCGAGAAGGTCGACACCGCGCGCAGCAAGCTGCCCGAGGAGGCCGACGAGCCGACCGTCACCGAGGTCAACGTGGCGCTGTTCCCGGTGCTGTCGGTGGGCTTGTCCGGGCCGATTGCCGAAACCGAACTGGTGTACATCGCCCGGCGCCTGAAGGAGAACATTGAGGGCATCGCCGAGGTGCTGTCGGTGGAAATCGGTGGCGACCGCGAAGACCTGCTGGAAATCGTCGTCGACCCGCAAGTGCTGGACAGCTACGGCATCGACTACAACGAGCTGTTCAATCTGGTCAGCCGCAACAACCGCTTGGTCGCCGCTGGCAGCCTGGATACCGGCGCCGGGCGTATGAGCATGAAGGTGCCCGGCGTCATCGAAGACCTCGAAGACGTGATGCGCATGCCGATCAAGGTGGTCGGCACCAGCGTGGTCACCTTCGCCGACGTCGCCACCATCCGCCGCACCTTCAAGGACCCTACTGGCTTCGCCCGCATCAACGGCCAGCCGGCCATCGTGCTAGAAGTGGCCAAGCGCAGCGGCGCCAACATCATCGAGACCATCGACCAGGTCAAGGCGCTGATGGAACAGGCCAAACCCCTGCTGCCGCCGGGCGTGGAAGTCAGCTACATCATGGACCAGTCGCAGGAGGTGCAGAGCATGCTCGGCGACCTCCTCAACAACGTGCTGACCGCCATCGTTCTGGTGCTGATTCTGGTCGTGGCAAGCATGGGTATGCGCTCGGCGCTGCTGGTCGGCCTGACCATTCCCGGCGCCTTCCTCAGCGGCATCCTGCTGATCTGGATGCTCGGCTTCACCCTCAATATCGTCGTGCTGTTCAGCCTGATTCTGGTGGCGGGCATGCTGGTGGATGGCGCCATCGTCGTCTCCGAGCTGGCCGACCGCTATCTGCAACAGGGCCAGACGCCACGCCAGGCCTGGGCCAACGCGGCCACACGGATGGCCTGGCCGGTGATCGCCTCCACCGCCACCACCCTCGTGGTGTTCCTGCCACTGCTGTTCTGGCCCGGCGTGGTCGGCCAATTCATGAAGTATCTGCCGGCGACGGTAATTCTCTGCCTGCTGGCATCGCTGGCCATGGCGCTGGTGTTCCTGCCCGTGCTCGGCGCCGTCACCGGCGGCCAGGCACGTCCACAAGCTCCCGCCGCCAACCGCGCCGGCAACGCCTACCGTAACCTGCTTGCGACGCTGCTCAAGCGCCCAGGCCTGACCCTACTCGGCATGCTGGCGCTGATCGCCCTGATCTACGTCGGTTACGGGCGCTTCAACCATGGCGTGGAATTCTTCCCCGACGTCGAGCCGGAAAGCGCGCAGATCTGGCTGCGCGCCCGCGGTGATCTGTCGGTGCAGGAGAAGGACGCTCTGCTCCAGCAGGTGGAAAAACAGGTGATCGGCATGCGTGAAGTCAAGGCGCTGTATGCACGCTCTCTGGCCCAGCCGGAAGGCCAGCAGGGCCAGCTCGGCGCCGACGTGATCGGCACCCTGCAGTTCCAGTTCGTCGACTGGCACCAGCGCCGGCCAGCCAAGGAGATTCTCGCCGAAATGAGCCAGCGCACCGCAGGCATTCCCGGCGTCATTCTGGAATTTCGCAAGCAGGAACAGGGGCCCACGGAGGGCAAGCCGGTGAAGCTGCAGATCAGCTCGCTGGACCCGGCGCTGGGCGAGCAATGGGTCGAACGCATCCGCGGCGAAATGCAGCGTCTCGGCGGTTTCGTCGATATCGAGGACGACCGCGCCCTGCCCGGCATCGAGTGGCGCATCAAGGTCGATCGCGAGGCCGCCGCGCGCTTCGGCGCCGATGTGCTCAGCGTCGGCAACGCGGTGCAGATGATCACCAACGGCCTGAAGCTGGCCACCTACCGGCCCGAGGATGCCACCGATGAGGTCGACATCCGCGTGCGCCTGCCCGGCAACTGGCGTTCGCTCGACCAACTCGGCCGCCTGACGCTCAACACGCCTTCCGGCCAGGTGCCGCTGAGCAACTTCGTCGACCTGCAGCCGGCACCCAAGGTCGGTACCCTGCGCCGCGTCGACGGCGACCGCACCATCACCCTGCAGGCCGATCTGGCTGAAGGCGCCCGCCTCGACGAACGTCTCAGGGCGCTGCGCGGAGCACTCGGCGATGTACCGGCCGAGGTCAAGGTGCAATTTGCCGGTGAAGATGCCGACCAGCGTGAGGCCGCCACCTTCCTGATGACCGCCTTCGTCGTCGCCATCTTCCTCATGGCGATCATCCTGGTGACCCAGTTCAACAGTCTCTACCAGGCGGCACTGGTACTGTCGGCCATCGTCCTGTCCACCGCCGGCGTGCTGATGGGGCTGCTGGTCAACGGCCAGTCGTTCGGCATCGTCATGGTTGGCATGGGCCTGATCGCCCTGGCCGGCATCGTGGTGAACAACAACATCATCCTAATCGACACTTACAACCAGCTACGCCTTCAGGGCCTGCAGCCGCGCGAAGCGGCGCTGGAAACCGGCTGCCTGCGCCTGCGCCCGGTGCTGCTCACCGCGGTGACCACCATCCTCGGCCTGATGCCGATGGTACTCAGCATCAACGTCGACCTGGTAACCCCAAGCCTTGGCTTTGGTGCCCCCTCGACTCAATGGTGGACGCAACTGTCGAGCGCCATCGCCGGCGGCCTGGCCTTTGCCACGGTGCTGACCCTGCTGCTCACGCCCTGCCTGCTGGTGCTGGGCGCCCGCTTCGAACGCCGCCCGCCACCGCTGGAGAGCTACGACACCGACCTGCTCGACCTGCCCGAGCATCTCATTGCCCGTGGCGAGGGAAAGTCGCACCTTCAACGCACCGACTGATGCGAGCGGGCGATATGGCAAAACGCCAGATATCGCCTAGGCTAATCAGCAATGAAGGTTAAGGGCGGGAATGGAAAAGCAGCAGGGATGCTTTATCAACACGATGCGCATCGCAGAAACGACAAAGCCCTCTCTCGGAGGGCTTTGTTTTTCCGCTTGCCTCACATCGGCCAGCGCAAGCAATAAACACCGAGCTAACGAAGTGTGTGGGGTCGGCGTCCTGCCTGTAGGCCACTTCGTTAGCCCGGTGACCAGAGAGTAGTCCAGACGGTGGCATTGTGCCAATGTCTTTGGGGCGAAGCCTGTCGAGAGAAGCTTGAAACTGCTCTGCGCAACACAAAACTCCTGCAGCAGCTGCGCATACAGGTATCCGAAGCCGATCAGGTCGAACGCGCGGCCGTTTTCCTGCCTAGCAGCGATTGCCAACGCCTGCTGATATCTATGCCGACCAGCGCTATCACCCAGGCCGATAATTCAAATGCACCGACAGCATTCAAATGTCGGGCGCAATCCAGATAGTCTTGGCTGCGACAGCACCCTTCACACGTCGACAAAGCGAGGCAGCGATGACCCAATCCACCTACGTACCGCCGAAGGTCTGGCAACATCTGGAAGCGTCCGGCGGCCAGTTCTCCAAGATCAACCGCCCTGTCGCAGGCGCCACCCACGAGAAGGAATTGCCGGTCGGCAAGCACCCGCTGCAGCTCTACTCCCTGGCCACCCCCAACGGCGTGAAGGTGACCATACTGCTGGAAGAGCTGCTCGCGCTGGGACACAGCGGCGCCGAATACGATGCCTGGCTTATCCGCATTGGCGAGGGCGACCAGTTCTCCAGCGGCTTCGTCGGGGTCAATCCGAACTCGAAGATCCCCGCCCTGCTCGACCGCAGCACGGCTACCCCCATCCGCGTGTTCGAATCCGGCTCGATCCTGCTCTACCTAGCGGAGAAATTCGGCGCCTTCCTGCCAAAGGATCCGGCAGGCCGCACCGAAACCCTCAACTGGCTGTTCTGGCAAATGGGCTCGGCGCCCTACCTGGGCGGCGGCTTCGGGCACTTTTACGTCTATGCCCCGGAGAAGTTCGAATACGCCATCAACCGCTTCACCATGGAAGCCAAGCGCCAGCTCGACGTGCTTAACCAGCGCCTCGCCAATAACCGCTACCTGGCCGGTGACACCTACACCATCGCCGATATCGCCGTATGGCCCTGGTACGGTGAAGTGGTCAGGAACAACGTCTACTCGGCAGCGGAGTTCCTCGCCGTTCATGAATACCCGCACGTACTGCGCTGGGCCGAAGAGATCGCCAAACGCGAAGCCGTACAACGCGGCCGCCGCGTCAATCGCACATGGGGCGACCAATCAGAGCAAGTGCCCGAACGGCATCAACCTGCTGATTTGGATTAAGACCTGATACGGGAAAGCACCGGAACAAAAGCTGCTGATTCCCAGACACGAAAAAGCCCCGAACCTTATTACGATTCGGGGCTTTTGATGTGGCGGGAAAGATGGGGATTTGAACCCGTTTTGGCGTGTGCCCGTTGCTGCCCATCGTTGCCCAAAGCCAGCAAAATCGGGGCTTTCGCCAGATGCCATCTGCCCATTGCAGCACTCTGCCGCCCATTGATTTCGACACTTTTTCGACACGTTTTCCTCGCCTACCTTGCACCTTCCCTGTGCCTTTGTGTATACCTATCCAGTAGTAATGAAATCGTGGAATGTTGAGGTCAAGCGAATACGTCTTTATCTGTGCTGCGTTTTCCAAGCCATTGAAAGACAGCTCTTTTTTCTGATTTTGGCGCTGCCTTTTCCCGGAGTTATACCGCTTTCCTAGCTAATGTATTAGTACGTAATACTATCTAATCACTGTTAGGCTTACATTGATGAGGCTTAGAGTTAATGGATGATAAAAAATATGATCCTCAAAAATACCCTTATCATTGTTTTGATAAATTAAGTAAAGCAGAAAAATTTACCATTCGGATGATCTACTTTAGGAAGTGGCGAAAGCTGGTAAATTCGAAGTCGTTAGATAGAAATCAAAAGAATTACTTTAGTTATTACTTTAAAGAAATTCATGCTCTTCATTATCTTCGAGTAATTCAGGGTTCGCGATATAAAAAAACATCGCAAATTGTTTATAACTTTCTCTTTTCAAAAGTAAACGAAAACTTACGAGCTATTTTGCTGGGCTTGAAACCATATAACTTAACTGTTTTTATTCAGGCTGTTAGATCACAGGTTGAGTTAAATGCCTTGCTTAATAAATTTCTTTTAGATAAGGCATACGCAAAGGAACACTTAA
Source organism: Pseudomonas sp. UBA6323 (assembly GCF_002439135.1). NCBI lineage: Bacteria > Pseudomonadati > Pseudomonadota > Gammaproteobacteria > Pseudomonadales > Pseudomonadaceae > Pseudomonas > Pseudomonas sp. UBA6323. The sequence continues at coordinate 211,175 of NZ_DJSX01000034.1, forward strand.
CCCTCAATGAAGATAGATCAAAGGCAAAGGATTTAAAAACAGTTATCAACATAAACACTTTAGTGAGCAAGTTAGATGAATCTTATATTCCGTATAAGGCAGTATATGATGAGTTAAGCTTGCTTTTACATCCTAACCCAGCGGGCATTAAATTTTATGCGCAAGCGAGCAAAGGTGAGACAACGGATGAAGGAGAGTGTTTGTTTTCTCCTAAAATAAATTATTATTTTGACGAAACAATCACAGCAACAAAAGAATATGATGAATGGTTTAAAGATAAGCTTTGGCTATTTTTAACTTGTGTTGAGCATTTTTTGATCATGATATCTAAACTTGATATTGATTTTTTCATTGATGAAAAAGAGGAAATAGAGTTTACAGCTGTCGAGCTGCTGGATGTTCTAAGTAAGTTAAATGAAAAACAATTTAACGATTTCATTAAACGTGATAGGTAAGCCTAGCAAGTGGTTCAAACCGCTCACTTCGTTCACTGGGACGGGGCTAAAGCCCGCCCCTTAACCAAACGTTAGTCCCTGTAATTAAGCCCAATATGTGACTTACAGTTACGTCGCTCAATGCTCCCTTCTTTCAGAGGCCAGCACGTTTGATCCTTGGTTTCCTTGATAACCGTTACACGTACCTTTCCAGCCTGTTTTTCCGGTTCTGCGGGCTGATAAGTATCGTGAAGGCTGAGCACGTTGTCAGCCCCTCTCGGGGTGTAGTTCTGATCGTTGAATACGGTTTGTTTGACTGCTGGGTTATCTGAGCCAGTGGGCTGCTCAGTTTGCTGCTGAGACATTGCGTCTCGCCTTGCCTGTTCTTCTACGATCCTGTCCCAGTCGCTCCTGGGCGTTGGCTCTGATCGGGTGATTTCTGCAACCGGCTTGGGCTTCGGCTGCTGACTGTTCGCAGCCAGGTTCTTCACGGTGTTCTTCATGAACGCCTGGCCGCCCAGTGTTAGGGCGCCAAGGGTGATGACCATGCCTATCACCCCAGCTACTATTGCGGCCATGTTGACGCTTTTGCGCGGTTTGCTGGTCAGCCATTCCGGTGCGTCTTCTCTGTCAGCCTTCATCCTTGAATCTCCCTTCCTTACGGGCATACCAGCGCCTAGCTACTTCCTGGGTGATCGCTATCCCGCGTCTTGATCGGTCAAGTTTCGGTTGGCCTCGTCGTAATCCGGGCTTCTGTGTCCGCCCTCGGGCTCAACCCTGCCGCTCACAAGCCAAAGCGCGTACTCAGGAAAGGCCTCTGCAAGGATGCCGATTTCCTCCGTACCGATACGAATTTTCTCGCTGCTGATGTTCCGCCAGCGGTCGTAATTCTTCCCGCCCTTTTCGCTTAGGCGTTTCGGCCCTACGGCCCTAATCAATTGAAGCGCTCTATCTCGAACAGAGTCCATATAGACACAAATCATTATGCGTAACCTTTACGCAGACGCGATGCCGTGTAAATATTACGCAGGAGTAAATTTTACGCAAAGCTTAGCTTTGCCAACAAAGACCAACATAGTGCAACAAAGGCCACTCCGATGGAAGGAATCCCCCTGACGCTGAAAGACCTTGTGAACCCGCCGCCGATGATGCCGTGGCGCGAGTTCGCAAACTGGATTCGCATGAGTGAAGACCACGACACCGTTCGCGGCTGGATGCGCAACGGCTACATCCCGCACCGCAAGGTCGGGCGCCACGTGATGGTTAACGTCGCGCTGCTCACTCAAAAGTTGTTGGAACAGGAGTGGGACGAATGACCGCCACGAACGAAAGCCTCGACCTGTGCAGCGTGAAGACCTTCGCCGAGCTAAGCGGCGTGACGGTCGAAGAGGTCATCAACTGGGTAGACAGCCAGACCATCCCCAGCATGAAGCTGGCCGACTTCCGCATGGTCAACCTCGCCCGCCTCCGGGCCGATCTGGAGAAGGGCAAAACCGTATTCAGCGCAGGGGACTACGCCCATGTCTAAGCCCGCGCTGGTGTTCGATCCCATCACCGCTATCGGCTTCATCGGCCAGACCGTGCTTATGGAACTGCGCTGGGACGACGACAACGAAATGCTTTGGCGCTGCTACCACATCGTAGGCGTGGTGCTTCCGGTGCCGGGTGTATTCGAACAAGGCTACTTCCTGATCATGCCGTTCGATGGCGGCGAAGACCTACCGCTAGAGGTCTACTTCGACAGCATCAACACCATCCAGAGCATTCGCGACCGTCATGCAGTCGGCAAGGTGCTGGACCGCCTGCCGCTGCCGCAATTGCTCCAGGGCCAAACCAAGGAAGGAGAACGCCACCATGCGTAAGCCACGTATCCAGCTCGATTCTGCCACCGCTCTTAGCTATGTCGGCCAGACCGTACTGGTCGAAACCGCCTGGGATGCTGAGCCGGAATCCTTCTGGCAATGCATCCAGATTGTGGGCGTGCTGATCCCGACGCCGGATATGCAGGGCGCCCCGTGCTTCCTGGGTGTCGAACTCAGCTCCAGCACGCGCAACCCAAACGAGTTCTACTTCGACGATATCTGCTCTATCAGGGCGATGCGGCACCGCGACCGGCATGGTTCCGGCAACGTACTGGACCGCATGACCCTGACCCATTCCCCCGATGGTTCCGGGTCAGGGGCCGCGCTCCCGGCTCGTCGGAACAGCTTCACCGTTCCGGCGAACGGAAGCACGGGCGAAGCGCACCCTTGACCCTCCACCATGACTATCAGCCTGACCACGGGAGTGTGGGGTAGCTTCACCACCCCGCGCTCCCGAGCCCTCGGCGGCAAGAGTGGGATGACAAGGGCAAAGCCCTTGGTGTTGATCTTCAACGCCCGCCAGCGCCGCACCAGCTCCACGCCCGATCCTGGGCGTTCCCGCCTGCACCTCCTACCGCCTACGCCCGACACCTTGCCGGGTTTTCTCGCGTTGATCCTGTTCCTGATTCTCTCCGCCTGGGGCAACGGGTGGGTGGCCATGATGAGCCCGGGAAGTCCTTCGCCCTATGCCTGGACAGTGACAGAAGAAGGATGCGGGCCGGCGGTGGGGTTGCGTGCGAGGCACGAGCGCGGGTGCGCGCCGCCGGCCCGCTGACGTCCCTGTAGCACGTCAGATAAACCGATTTCGAAATGGCAAGTAATGGCCAGTAAGGAAACCAAAGCATGAAGATCAAAGATTTTGCCCGTCTCGACCTCAACGGTGAGCACAACAGCCTTGGACGAATCTTCGTTGATCCTGGTACTGCTGAAATCGTCGATCTGTCGAAAGCCAAAATCCTGGCCTGCAGCGTCGATACCGTCCGCCAGTTGTATCGCGGCCTGATCCGCCCGGAAATCATGTGCCTGTTCGAGAAGCCAGGGACCATCGTCGACTTCGCTGGCCAGCGTTGGCACTCCGGGCGTGTCAGCAAGGATTCCGGGTACCAGTACAAGCTGCAGAACGCTGACCTGGGCATCATCCTGCTGGTGAAGAACTTCAACGCCAAAATCGAGAACATCGGCCCTCACCTGAAAATCGAAGTGTCACCCCATGCCATCGACCAGTTCTGCCCCGAGCGCCTGCAAGAGCGCCTGGACTACTACGCCGACCACGTGCTGACCAACATCGAGCGCAACCAATGCGCTGTCCACCTCGCGCTAGACCTCCAAGGCTGGCAACCGCCCGCCGATCTGGTCGCCCGCATGCACTGCCGCGCACGCGCCGCCCGTGATATCTCCGGCATCAAGGAAATCCAGTGGACCCTGGAGTCTGCCACCTACGGCAAAGGTCAGTCCTACCTGTTCGGCTCGGCTGGTGGCGTCCAGCTCGGGATCTACAACAAGACCGAACAGGCCCGTTCCATCGACAAGCTCGACTACTGGGAAAACGTCTGGAGACGCCGCGACAGCTTCGACGAAGCCGACCCTGATAACTACAACCCCGAGCAAGACGTGTGGCGCGTAGAGCTGCGTTACCACCACTCGGTGATCCAGCAATTCGCCTCCGGCTCGTTCGACCTGCACACCGGCGAGACCATCGAAACCAACAGCTATGCCGCCTTTGCTCCGCACCTAGATGGCCTGTGGCGCTATGGCCTGCGCCAATTCAAGCTACTGGCTCGCCCTGGCTACTTTGAGCCCATTTGGACCCTGATCCGTGATGACGTGCGCGTAGATCTGCCAGTCGATTCCCTGGTGGATGAAACCGAGTACAAGCGCCAATACAAGACCTCGCGGGGCTTCTCCGGTAAGAACGTCGAGCTATTCCTGGGAAACTTCGTCAGCCTGCTGGCACGGGAGCGAGTGGGCGCTAGAAAGGCTTTCTACCGGCTCAAGGATTGGGAGTGCTGGCCGGTGATCCGCGACCACTATGCCGCCAAGGGCATGGATGAAGACGGGCTGTATAAGCACATCAAAGGCATCCTTGAGGAACGGCATGTACGCTGGGGGCGTGCTGTCTGATGGCAATAGAGCAACTGCCTGATGGGCGCTGGAAAGTCGACGTTGAACCCATCAAGGGCAAGCGCTTTCGCAAGACCTTCAAAACCAAGAGCGAAGCTCAACGCTTCGAAGCGACCTGCCGCGCCAAAGTTATCACTGCACCTGATTGGGCACCCAAGCCAAAGGACCGCCGTAGGCTCTCCCAGTTAATCGACCGCTGGGCAGCACTGCATGCACACACCTTGAGCGATGGTCAGGCAAGGCGTCGTCTTCTGGATGCGCTGGCCAAAGAGCTCGGCGACCCGGTAGCCATCAAGATGACTGGCAACGAGTACGCCGAACATCGAACCCAGGCGATCAAGGCCGGCATCAACCCCAAGACCTTGAACAACCGCCTTGGCTACCTGCGTTCGGTGTTCAATGTGCTGTACCAGCTTGGTGAAATCGACTATGCCAATCCGCTTGCTCGCGTCCGACCGCTGCGTCTGCAGGAAAAGGAACTGACCTACCTGACCGATGACCAGATAGAGACGCTGTTCACCACCATTCACCGCTATTGCCGGACACCTCATGTCGCCATGGTCGCCGCTATCTGCTTGGCTACGGGTGCCCGTTGGGGTGAGGCTCAGGCCCTGACTCCTGACAAGGTACGCAACCAGCTGGTTACATTCGTGAACACCAAAGGCAAGCGGGTCCGCTCGATTCCCATCGCCCTGGAGCTGCAGCAGCAGATACACCGGCATTTCAAGCTGCACGGCCTGTTCAGCAACTGCCTGAACAGCTTCGACAAGGCCTTGGCTGAGTCTCGCTTGCCCGTCCCTGCTGGCCAGTCCTCACACGTGCTGCGGCACACCTTCGCCAGCCGGTTTGTAATGAACGGCGGGAATATCCTGACGCTACAGAAAATCCTGGGTCATACCACCCTGGCCATGACCATGCGCTATACGCACCTTGCACCTGATCACCTGCAGGACGCTGTTAAGCTCGGCCCTGTATCTGACTATCAGAGCTTCTTCGACACATGGCCGACTTAGGCAATGGATGCCAGCCACCTTTGTGCACGCGGCTTATCACATGCTGCTGATACTGCTCAGGAGCCATAGGCTTTTTCCGCTGGTGCCTTAGCTGGTTGCATCGGATGCACGCTGCCGCAATGTTTTCGCGAACATCCCGCCCACCGTCTTGGCGAGCGTGGAGATGCTCAGCAGTGCACTGAAAATGCCTGGCTTGCTTGGTGGTGATTCCATGCAGCTTTGCGAAGGATTCGGCTGAGTCCAGCCACATATGGAAACTGCAATAACAGCATTTGCCGTTCTGCTGCATGAATGCGGATTTGCGGAGTTTTTGAAGATTCGACATGGCCGACGGCCCTCCAATGATAAAGAAGGAATCCGCTGCCCAATAGCTGGAACTAGACGGTGCCAGCAGGTTTACGCTGTCTGGCTAAGCACTGCGCCTTATGGCGACAGCAAATCGAAAATATCCTTACAAGGATGATTAGTGCAACCCTGCGATTTTTCGACACTTCTTCGACACCTTGCATGCCGCAGATAGCAAAAGCCCCCGAAACTCTAGGAATTTCAGGGGCTTACGCTTGAGATATGGCGGGAAGATAGGGATTTGAACCCTAGGTGCCATTGCTGACACAACGGATTTCGAATCCGTCCCGTTCGACCACTCCGGCATCTTCCCAAGCGGCGCGCATGATAACAGCTGAATGCGCTTTGGCGAAGCTTATTTTTAAAATTTTTCTTGTTCTATCAGGCGCTTGTGAAAAAACCGAGCAGTGCTCGGCCTTTTCAGTAGAGGGCTTCAGCCTCAGGCCGTCAGACGAGTCAGCGCTTCGCGGTACTTGTCAGCGGTTTTCTGCGCCACGTCTGCCGGCACTGCCGGGGCCGGGGCCTGCTTGTTCCAGCCGGTGGATTCCAGCCAGTCGCGCACGAACTGTTTGTCGAAGCTCGGCGGGTTGCTGCCTTCGGCATAGCTGTCAGCCGGCCAGAAGCGGCTGGAATCAGGGGTCAGCACTTCGTCCATAAGGGTCAGGGTGCCGTCTTCGTCCAGGCCGAATTCGAACTTGGTATCGGCGATGATGATGCCGCGGGTAGCGGCGTACTCGACTGCCGTGGTGTACAGCTTGATCGCCGTATCACGCACCTTGGCGGCCAGTTCGGCGCCGATGATGGCTTCGCACTGTTCGAAGCTGATGTTCTCGTCATGGTCGCCCACAGCGGCCTTGGTCGAGGGAGTGAAGATCGGTTGCGGCAGCTTGGCCGCTTCCTTCAGGCCAGCCGGCAGCACGATACCGCAGACGGTGCCGCTCTTCTGGTATTCCTTCCAACCGGAACCGACGATGTAGCCACGCACGATGGCCTCCACGGCGACGGGTTTGAGGCGCTTGGCGACGACCGCGCGGCCTTCGACCAGCGGCAGCTCGGCAGCCGATACGACGTCCTCGACCTTATCGCCAGTGAAGTGGTTGGGCACTACGTCAGCCAGCTTGTCGAACCAGAAGTTGGAAATCGCGGTGAGGATCTTGCCCTTCTCCGGGATCGGCTGTTCGAGGATGACGTCGAATGCCGACAGACGATCGGTGGCCACCATCAGCATGCGCTTGTCGTCGATTTCGTAGAGGTCGCGGACCTTGCCCGAGTAGATCTTCTTCAGGCTCAGGGTGGTGGGTGTGCTCATGTCGGCATTTCCGTTTCTGGCAAACAAAACAGGCGAAACCTTGTAGGGTTTCGCCCATCGATTAACGGCTGGAGGCGCGTTGCACCCGATCAGCCAAGGTTATCCTGAATCAGGCTCAGCACGCGGCGCGATACATCGGCCGGGGCAATAGTGTTGAGGTCTTTTTCCACGGTGACCTGAACGCCATCGCCAACCGGAGTCAAGCGCACCTGATAGCGTTCTGCGCGGGCTTCGATCTCTTCCTTGCTCGGCGCGCTGCCGAACAGGCGACCGAAGAAGCCGGGCTTCTCCTCGTTGACCTGAGCGCCTTCGGCCATGTTGATGTAGTACAGGCCGAGGCTGCGGTTGAGGTCGTCGACGCGTACGTCGCCAAGCTCCAACGAGCGACCGACACCGGACCAGGCGCGGTCGAAATCGGCGCCCAGGTTGAGCACCGGATTGCCGTTGCCGTCTTCGCTCAGACTGACGCGGCTGGGAGCGTCGAAGTCGCGCGCGGCGAGCAGCGAAACGGAACCGCCCTGCTCCACGCCACGGGCCATGCTCACCAGCATTTCGTCGAGCAGTGCAGCTTCGAGGCTGGCATTGCCGCTACGCGATGCGAAATCGACATCGGCCGTGCTGCCGGCAGGACGCTCGGCGCTGGTGACGAAGACTTCGCTGGTATTGCGTTGCACGCCCGGCTCGATGCGCACGCGCACGCGGGTTTCCGCATCCGGCGCAACACCGGAAACGCGGCTGCTCAGGCGGCTGGCCATGCCAGTGGAGAGTTCGTCGAAACGCTGCCAGGAGGTAGTGAACTCACCGACCTGCGGGCGCTCGTTGGCGATGCGGAAGCCGTTGTCTTCGAAGAACTGACGCGCCAGCGGCCAGACTTCGGCCGGCACGCGCTGGGCCACCACCCAACGCGAGTCGCCGCTGCGCTGCAGGCTGAACTCGCGCTCGTCGGCACGTACCTGCAGGCCTTGCGGACGCGGTACGTCGAACTTGCCGGAGGTTTCGGTGCTGCTGGCAACCTGCGCAGGCACTGGCAGCAGCGGATCGAGGCGCTTGGCCTGGACGTCGGCCGGCAATTGCATCGGTGCAGTCTGGCGCGCTTCCAGGTAGTCGCTGCCGCGATCACGGAAGTAGCCATTTTCACCCCAGAGCCAGCCGCAACCGCTGGTGCTGGAGACGATCAGAGCAAGGGCGGAGAATCCGGCCAGTCGCTTCATGCGTAGAATCCTTGAGTTAAGCCAATACACCGCACTGGCGCATGGCCTGGCGCAGCGGTTCGTGACAGCGCGGGCTGAGCCAGGTCAGCGGCAGGCGAATACCGTCGCCCATCAAGCCCATTTCGTGCAGCGCCCATTTCACCGGAATCGGGTTGGATTCGAGGAACAGCGCCTTGTGCAGCGGCATCAGACGGTCGTTGATGGCGCGGGCGATGGCCGCCTCGCCACGCATGGCAGCCGCGCACAGGTCGCTCATGGCGCGCGGCGCAACGTTGGCGGTAACCGAGATGTTGCCCTTGCCGCCCAGCAGCATCAGCTCGACAGCGGTGGCGTCGTCACCGGAGTAGACGAGGAAGTCCTTGCTGACGCGATCCAGCACGTCCTGAGCGCGTTGCAGATCGCCGGTGGCTTCCTTGATGCCGATGATGTTGTCGATCTTCGACAGGCGCTCGACGGTCTCCGGCAGCATGTCGCACACGGTGCGACCCGGCACGTTGTACAGAATCTGCGGGATGGATACGGCTTCGGCGATATGGCGGAAGTGCAGGTACAGGCCTTCCTGAGTCGGCTTGTTGTAGTACGGGGTGACCAGCAGGGCCGCGTCGGCGCCGACTTCCTGGGCGGCACGGGTCAGCTCGACCGACTCGCGAGTGGAGTTGCCGCCGGTACCGGCGATCACCGGGACACGACCGGCGACCTGCTTGACCACCCGCTTGATCACTTCGATGTGCTCAGCCACTTCCAGCGTGGCGGACTCACCAGTGGTGCCGACCGCGACGATGGCATTGGTGCCCTCCTGAAGGTGGAAATCCACCAATTTGCTCAGGGCCTCCCAATCCAGACCACCCTGCGCATCCATGGGCGTGACCAGTGCCACCATACTGCCCGCAATCATGCAACCGCTCCTGCCGGAAAAATTGAGCCGTAATGGTACTGGGGCCACCAGTCCGGCACAAGCAACGGCCCGTTATACCTGCTGGCCGTCGTCCGATGGACATGGCGGTGCCATTCCCCTTGGCGACGCTTTTCGCTAACCTGCTGCCTTTGATCTGCGGCTACTCGTGCGCGGATCGTTCATCGCTTTAGGAAGGCTGCATGTCCCCCCCCCCCGTTCGCGAACAATTCCTCGTCATCAGTGCTCTCGGCCGCGATGCCATGGCCCTGACCAACCTGCTCAGCCGCACCAGCCACGAGAACCGTTGCGCGGTGATCGGCACCCGTCTGAGCCGTCACGGTGAATTCAGCGCCCTGGTGCTGCAGGTGTCGGGCAGTTGGGATGCGCTGGCGCGCCTGGAGTCGAGCCTGCCGCTGCTGGCCAAGAAGCATGACTTCACCGTGGACCTGGTTCGCAGCGCCGCCGCTGAAGTGCGCCCGCAGGCGCTGCCTTATGTGGCCTACGTCAGCGCCGTGTACCGCCCGGACATTCTCAACGAGTTGTGCCAGTTCTTCATCGATCACCGCGTCGAGCTGGAAAGCCTGACCTGCGACACTTATCAGGCGCCACAGACCGGCGGCACCATGCTCAACGCCACGCTGACCGTAACGCTGCCGGCCGGCACGCAGATCAGCTGGCTGCGCGATCAGTTCCTCGACTTCGCCGACGCGCTGAACCTGGATGCACTGATCGAACCCTGGCGCCCGCAGAATCCCTAACGCCCTGCTGCGCGCCGGCCCTGCCGCGTTAGCAACGGGTTCGGCGTGCTGATTAAAACTCGCAGAGTCGAGCGTGACGCCGAGCGACCTTCATCGGCTTCGGGGCCGCCGTCGATATTGCATGGCTCTGGCTCGCGAGATCGCCGTTGACGTATGAATGAAGGAGCTTCCATGTCCGTTGAACTCGACAAACCCGTTGCCGACTTCCAGGCCGAGGCCACCAGCGGCCAGCAGGTCAAGCTGTCCGCCCTCAAGGGCCAACAGGTCGTGCTGTATTTCTACCCGAAGGACGCCACTCCGGGCTGCACCACCGAAGGGATGGACTTCAGTGCCCGCTTCGAGCAGTTCAAGGCAGCCAACACGCTGATCTTCGGCGTGTCGATGGACAGCCTCAAGAAGCACGAGAGCTTCAAGTGCAAGCAGGCCTTCCCCTTCGAGCTGATCAGCGACGAAGAGCATCAGCTGTGCGATCAGTTCGGCGTTTATCAGCTGAAGAAGAACTACGGCAAGGAATACATGGGCATCGTGCGCAGCACCTTCCTCATCGACAAGGACGGCGTGCTGCGTCAGGAGTGGCGCAACCTCAAGGTCGCTGGCCATGTCGACAAGGTGCTGGCAGCGGCCGAGGCTCTGAACAAGGCCTGACCCTCGCCGCTATCGAAAAAAGGCCGCTATTGCGGCCTTCTTTCTATCTGCGTATTCCACCTTTACTCGACAGCCACAAGCTCGGTACGCGGCCAGGCGTTGATCACGGCCTTGAAGAGGGTCGCCAGCGGAATGGCGAAGAATACGCCCCAGAAGCCCCACAGCCCGCCGAACAGCAGCACCGCGCAGATGATCGCCACCGGATGCAGGTTGACGGCCTCGGAGAACAGCAACGGCACCAGTACGTTGCCGTCGAGCGCCTGGATGATGCCGTAGATCACCATCAGGTAGAGAAACTGGTCGCTCCAGCCCCATTGGAACAGGCCGATCAGCGCCACCGGCACCGTCACCACCACCGCGCCGATATAAGGCACCACCACCGACAGCCCGACCAGCAAGGCCAACAGCGCCGCATAGTTGAGCCCCAGGTAGGCGAAAGCGATGTAGGTGACCACGCCGCAAATGATGATCTCGATGAACTTGCCGCGGATGTAGTTGGCGATCTGCTGGTTCATCTCCTGCGCCACCTGGGTGATCAGCGCACGCTCGCGCGGCAGGTAGCCGCGGAACCACTGGCCGATCTGCTCGCGGTCCTTGAGGAAGAAGAACACCAGAATCGGCACCAGCACCAGATAGATCATCACGCTGACCAGCACCGGCAGGCTGGACAGGGAGAACGACAGCGCCCACTGGCCAAATTTGCCGGCTTCACCCCGCGTGCTGTCGATCAGTTGCACAACTTGCGCATCAGTGATCAGGTTCGGGTAACGCTCCGGCAGCAGCAGGAATACCGCCTGCCATTCGGCGGCCATGCGCGGCAGTTCATTGAACAGCGTGCTCAATTGCTGCCACAGCAGCGGCATCAGCACCAGCAAGAACACCGCCAGGCCGCCCATGAACAGGGTGAACACCAGCCAGACCGCCAGCACCTGCGGCACCTTGAGACGTTCCAGACCGTTGACCAGACCCTGCATGAGGAAGGCCAGCACCAGGCCGGTCAGCACTGGCGCGAGCATGCCGCCCAGCGTCAGCACCACCGCAAAGCCCAACACCAGTAGCACCGCCAGCACCACGGCCTGCTCATCGGAGAAGTAGCGGTACAACCAGTCGCGAATAACCTTGACCATCAACAATCCTTAAATCTGCAAAAGAGCGCTCGCTATCTTCTAGCCTGCTGCACCGAGCGCGGTTCAGGCCTTACGCAACCAGTAACGATAAATACCCGCCTCGACCTCTTCATGCAGCAGCGCATGCCCGGCGAGACTGGCGAAGGCGCGAAAATCACGCTGCGAGCCGGCATCAGTGGCGCTGACCTTGAGTACGGCGCCGCTGGTCAGGCGATTGAGCTCGAGCTTGGCTTTGAGCAAAGGCAGCGGGCAGTTCAGCCCGCAGGCATCGAGTTCGGCATCGAAGGCCGGTACGTCTGTCATCATCTACTCCTGATAGGCCGGCTAGGATAACCAAGGCGCCGCAACCCTGGCCAGCGCGGTAGCTGGCCGGCTACAGTAACGACTTTGCTTCTCGAGAACCCTGAGTGCATGACTTTTCTGCGCCCCACCCTGCTGACGCTGGCCTGCCTGTTCGCCGCCCATACGGGCGCCAGTGATCTGCCGTCGCTTGGCGACGCCAGCTCCTCGATCGTCTCGCCGCAGCAAGAACACCAGCTAGGCCGCGCCTGGCTCGGCCTGCTGCGTGGTCAGGTTTCGCAACTGGACGACCCACAACTCAAGGACTTCGTCGAGTCCAGCGTCTATCGCCTGTCGGAAACCAGCCAGTTGCAGGACCGCCGCCTGGAGTTCGTGCTGCTCAACAGCCCCCAGTTGAACGCCTTTGCCGCACCCGGCGGGATAGTCGGGGTCAACGGCGGCCTGTTCCTTTATGCGCAGACCGAAGCCGAGTACGCGTCGGTCATGGCGCACGAACTGGCGCACTTGTCGCAACGCCACTTCGCCCGTGGCGTCGAGGCCCAGCAACGCATGCAGTTACCGCTGATGGCAGCGATGCTCGCAGGCATCGTCGCCGCGGCGACAGGTGCGGGTGACGCCGGTATCGCCACCATCATGTCGACCCAGGCCGCAGCGATTCAGGAGCAACGGCGCTTCTCCCGACAGAACGAGCAGGAGGCCGACCGCATCGGCCTGGTCAACCTGGAAAAAGCCGGTTACGACCCGCGTGCCATGCCGATGATGTTCGAACGGCTGATGCGTCAATACCGCTACGACGCCAAGCCGCCGGAATTTCTGCTGACTCACCCGGTGTCGGAATCGCGTATCGCCGATACCCGCAACCGCGCTGAACAGTACCCGGCCCAGGGGCGTGAAGACAGCCTGCGCTACCAGCTGATGCGCGCCCGCGTACAACTGACCTACGAGGAAACCCCGGGCGTCGCCGCCAAGCGCTTTCGCGCCATGCTCGACGAGAACCCCGGCCTCGATGCCGCTCGCTACGGCCTGGTACTGGCGCAGATGAAAACCGGCCAGCTCGCCGAGGCCGGCGAAACCCTGGCACCGCTGCTGAGCAAGGCCCCGGACGACATCACCTACAACCTGGCGCAGATCGAGCTGGACATGGCGGCCAATCGCCTGGATGCCGCCGAGCGCCGGCAGAAACGCCTGCTCACCCTCTACCCGAGCAACTACCCGCTGCAGCAGACGCAAATCGACCTGCTGCTCAAGCAACGGCGCATCGCCGACGCCGAACGCGCCCTGGACGATCTGCTCAAGAGCCGCACCAAGGATCCGGACATCTGGTATCAGGTCGCCGAGGTACGCGGCCTGAGCGGCAACACCATCGGCCTGCACCAGGCACGCGCGGAGTTCTTCGCCCTGGTCGGCGATTACAACCAGGCCATCGAGCAACTGGACTTCGCCAAGCGCCGCGCCAGCAACAACTTCCAGCTGGCCTCGCGCATTGATGCGCGGCAACGCGAACTCGCCGAGGAGAAACGCCTGGTCGAGCAGATGCTGCGTTGAGCTTGGGTGCGTAGCCCGGATGAAATCCGGGGGCGTTCCTGAGCCTGACCCCGGATTGATCCGGCTACAAAACTGTGGGAGCGGCCTTGGCCGCGATGTTTCTTCTGCACCCCGTTCGCGGACAAGTCCGCTCCCACAGAGCCCGTCCTCGCAACCTGCTCCACAAGACTGCAGCTACAAACCCGCCCTCACATTCAGCGCACGACAGGCTCATCCCCAAATTGAAAGAAGCGGATAGCACGGATGCAATCCGGGGCAACGGTCGGAAATCCCCGGATTGATCCGGCTACGAAACTGTGGGAGCGGCCTCGGCCGCGATATTTCTTCTGCACCCTGTTCGCGGACAAGTCCGCTCCTCACAGAGCCCGCCCTCGCCGTCTGTTCCCACAAGGCTGCGGCTACAAATCCGCCATTACTGTCAGCGCGCCCAGCTTCCTTCGCTCCCCAACAAAAAGAAGCCCCGCACTTGGCGGGGCTCTTTCATTTCAGCGGACGCCTCAGGCGCTTTGCGCCAGGTCCATCAACTCACGGTTGGCCACCGCATACATGGCGTAGTCGGTGCCGGTCGCAGAGCGCAGCTCGGCCAGCATCGCCTTCCAGCGGTCGACCAGGCGTTGATGCTGATCGAGCCACAGGGCCACGCGCGCCTCAATCTCCTGCGGCCCCTCGGCCATCTGCAGCACCGACACGGTGATCGCTCGCTGCTGCCAGTCCAGATCGTCACGGAAGGCTTCGCGAGCCAGCGCCTGCCAGTTGTTCTCCACCGGCAGGTTGGTAATCTGCTGCAGGTACCAGGACAGCTCCAGCGCACCGCCAACGGCGAAGTAAGCCGTCGCCACTTCACTGGTGTCCTTGCCGGTGACGTCCGCGGCTTCGATGATCGGCAGCAGCGTATACAGGTGGCTGGTGCCGGCGACGACGCGCGCCAGCTCCTCCGGCGTGCCGGCTTCGACGAAGCTCTGGTAACGCGCCAGCCACTGCTCGCGAGCCGGGCCTTCGAGCAGCTCGTCCAGACGACCGACCAGCGCTTCGATACGCGGTGTGAAATGTGCCACATCGCGGGCGGCGTCCAGCTCGTTACGGCGGCTGCGCAGGAACCAGCGGGTGGCACGACGGCCCAGACGCATCAGCTCGTCCATCAGCTGCAGTTGCAGCTCGGCCGGCACCTTGTAGTCCAGCGCCTCGATCTGTGCCCACCAGTGCGGCAGGCGGAACAGATCACGCACGATGACGTAGGCGCCGGCGACGTTGGCCGCGCTCATGCCGGTGGACTCCTTCAGGCGCTGCACGAAGGTGATGCCCATGTGGTTGACCAGGTCGTTGGCGATCTGCGTGCTGACGATCTCGCGCTTGAGGCGATGACGGCGCATGGCGTCGCCGAATTTCTCGGTGAGGATTTCCGGGAAGGCGGTCTCCATCTCGCGCGCCAGGTAGTCGTCGTCCGGCACCAGGGACTTGAGCAAGGATTCCTTGAGGTCGATCTTGCTGTAGGAGATCAGCACCGATAGCTCCGGGCGGGTCAGGCCCTGGCCGTTGGTGGCGCGCTCGTTCAGCTCCTCGTCCGAGGGCAGGAACTCCAGGGCGCGGTCCAGCTTGCCGGCGCTTTCCAGTGCATTCATCAGGCGCTTGTACTCGCCGACGCGCTCGCGGGCGCGACGCTCGGCCAGTGACAGCGCCTGGGTCTGCTTGTAGTTGTTGCCCAGCACCAGCTCGGACACGTCATCGGTCATCTCGGCCAGCAGCTTGTTGCGCTGCTTCTCGGTCATGTCGCCACCGGAGACGATCTCGCCCAGCAGAATCTTGATGTTCACTTCGTGGTCGGAGCAGTCCACGCCACCAGCGTTGTCGATGAAGTCGGTGTTGCTGGCGCCGCCATGCAGGCCGAACTCGACGCGGCCGAGCTGGGTCATACCCAGGTTGCCACCCTCGCCCACCACCTTGGCGCGCAGTTCACGACCGTCCACGCGCAGCGCATCGTTGGCCTTGTCGCCGACGTCGGCGTGGCTTTCCTTGCTGGACTTGACGTAGGTGCCGATGCCGCCGTTCCACAGCAGGTCGACCGGGGCCTTGAGCAGCGCGTTGAGCAGCTCGGTGGGCGCCAGCTTGTCGGCCGTGATGTCGAAGCGCGCCTTCATCTGCGGGGTGATGGCGATGCTCTTGGCGCTGCGCAGGAAGATGCCGCCACCTTCGGAGATCAGCTTGCTGTCGTAGTCGGCCCAGCTCGAACGCGGCAACTCGAACAGGCGCTTGCGCTCGGCGAAGCTTTTGGCCGCGTCCGGGTTCGGGTCGATGAAGATGTGCAGGTGGTTGAACGCCGCCACCAGCTGGAGGCTTTGCGACAGCAACAGGCCGTTGCCGAAAACGTCGCCGGCCATGTCACCGATGCCGATCACGGTAACGTTGTCCTTCTGCACGTCGATGCCGCGCTCGCGGAAGTGACGCTGCACCGAAACCCAACCGCCCTTGGCGGTGATGCCCATGCCCTTGTGGTCGTAACCGGCCGAGCCGCCTGAGGCAAACGCGTCGCCGAGCCAGAAGCCGTACTCGGCAGCGATGCCGTTGGCGATATCGGAGAAGGTCGCGGTGCCCTTGTCCGCCGCCACCACTAGGTAGGGGTCGTCAGCGTCGTGACGCACCACATTCTGCGGCGGCACCACTTCGCCTTCCTTGAGATTGTCGGTGATGTCCAGCAGGCCGCTGATGAAGATGCGGTAGCAGGCGATGCCCTCGGCCATCACCTCGTCACGCGAACCGCCGACCGGCATACGGCGCGGCACGAAGCCGCCCTTGGCGCCCATGGGTACGATCACCGCGTTCTTCACCTGCTGCGCCTTGACTAGGCCGAGCACTTCGGTGCGGAAGTCCTCTTCGCGATCCGACCAGCGCAGGCCGCCGCGAGCAACGTCGCCGAAGCGCAGGTGCACACCCTCGACGCGCGGGCTGTAGACGAAAATCTCGAACTTCGGCACCGGCCGCGGGATTTCCGGAATCAGGCGCGGGCTGAGCTTGAAGCTGAAATAGGACTTGGCCGCGCCACTGGCATCGGCCTGGAAGAAGTTGGTGCGCAGGGTCGCCTTGATCAGGTCCAGGTAGCGGCGCAGGATGCGGTCTTCGTTGAGCACGGCGACGTTGTCCAGCGCAGCCAGGATGGCCTGCTCGAGCTTCTGCTGTTTGTCTTCCAGGTCCTCGGCGGTGAGCTTGCGCGCGAGGTAGAAACGGGTGCGGAACAGACGCACCAGCTCCTTGGCGATATCGGCGTGGTTGATCAGGGTCGAGGCGATGTAGCTCAGATCGAAGCCCAGGCGAATCTGCTTGAGATAGCGGGCATAGGCGCGCAGCAGCGCCACCTCGCGCCAGGGCATGGCGGCGGTGAGCACCAGGCGGTTGAACGCATCGTTCTCGGCATCGCCGCCGACGATATGGATGAAGGCGTCCTGCAGGGTGTCGTTGAGCTGCTGGATATCGACGTCGAGCCCTTCGGCGTAGGTGAAGGCGAAGTCATGAATCCAGAACTCGCGACCATCGGCACGACGCAGCTTGTAGGGGAATTCGCCGAGCACACGCAGGCCGAGGTTCTCCAGAATCGGCAGCACGTCGGACAGCGGCAGCGGCGTGTCGGCGTGATACAGCTTGCAGTGCAGTTGCTGGTCGCCCTGCGCCAGCGGCTGGTAGAAGCTCATCACCAGCGGCTTGTCGTTGCTCAGGCTGAGCAGGTGCTGCATGTCCACCACGGCCGAATGCGGGGCGAAACGCTCGCGATAGCCGGCGGGGAAGCCGCCGGGGAAATCGGCCAACACACTGGTGCCCTGGGCTTCGCCGAGGCTTTCCACCATCAGGCCGGCATAGTCGTCCTTCCACGAACGGCAGGCCTGAACGACTTCCTTCTCCAGACGCACCGGGTCGATCTGGGTCTTGTTCTTCGGGTCGACGCGCAGGATGAACTGCACCCGCGCCAGCACCGACTCGGAGAAGAAGGTCCAGAACTCGCAATCGGTGGCCTGTAGGCGCTCCATCAGCACCTGCTGGATCTTCATCCGCGTTTCGGTGGAGTAGACGTCGCGCGGCACGTAGGCCAGGCAGTAGCAGAAACGGCCGTACGGGTCGCGGCGCAGGAACACACGGATCTTGTTGCGCTCCTGGATCTGCACGATGGCCAGCGCGGTGTTGAACAGGTCGTCCACCGGTGTCTGGAACAGATCGTCGCGCGGCAGCACTTCCAGCACCTGGGCCAGTTCCTTGCCGAGGTGGGCACTGCTGTCGAAGCCCGAGCGCTGCTTGATCACATCCACCTTGCGGCGGATGTAGGGGATGTTCCACACGCTCTCGGCGTAGACCGCCGAGGTGTACAAGCCCATGAAGCGGCATTCCTTGACCACGTTGCCCTTGGCATCGAGTTCACGAATGGAGACGAAATCCGGGTAGGCCGGGCGATGCACACGGCTGGGCACCGCAGCCTTGGCGAACGACAGCAGCTGCGGTTCACGCAGGTAGGCCACCGCTTCCGGTTCGATATGCAGCTCCTCGGCGGACAATCCGGTGCGCAGGCGCTTGGACAGGCCGAGCAGGGATTTCTCGTCATAGACCATGGTGCCGCCATCGGCGGTCGGCGCGACGGTGAACTCTTCGTAACCGAGGAAGGTGAAGTGGTTGTCCAGCAGCCAGTTGAGGTAGACCTTGATTTCATCCAGCTCGGTCTTGTCCACATTGAGCTTGGCGCGATCCAGCCAAGCCAGCAGCTCGCGTGCCTTGGCCTTCATCGGCTGGAAGTCGGCGACGCTCATGCGCACGTCGCCGAAGACCTCATGGATGGCTTTCTCCAGGGTTTTCAGCTCGGCAGCGCTGGAGCAGCGGTCGATCTCCAGGAACATCAGCGCTTCCTGCAGCACGCCCTCGCCCTGGGTGCCGCGCGGCAGAATTTCCAGCAACTGACCGTTCTGGTCACGTCGCACGCTGAATACGCTGTTCTGCAGTGTGTGAATGCTGTAGCCGTGGCGGTTGAGCTCCATGCGCACCGAGTCGACCAGGAACGGAATGTCGCCATGCAGGATTTCCACCGCGGTGTGGGTGGACTGCCAGCCGTGCTTCTCGTAATCGGGATTGAAGGCGCGCACTTGCGGCTTGGCGTGATCGAACTGCTCCAGCATGCGCCAGGCCGACAAGGTGGAACCGACCAGATCGGACAGGCGCCGCTGGGTCAGCTCCTCGAGGGCGACGATGCCGAAGAACTGTTCGGCGAAAAGGACGACTTGAGGTAATGCCTGCTCACTCACGTGCTGTGCCAGGGCCGCTTGCAGTTGGTGCTGGAAGTCGGCTTTGCTGGCCGCCGTAAAGAACGCCATGGTTTTGCTCCATTGGGCTGGTGGTTCGACAGGACGTCTGGATCGCTGCCGCTGGGTGTTAGTTCAACGTTAGTCCATGAAGCGACAATGACACTTGCGAGTCGCATGCGGACCGGCGAAAGGAGCGACCGACTGGTCACATATAGCCGACGAGCTTAACGAGGGACACCGGAAGGCCGCTTGCGACGCTGCGACATTTTCTTTCAAGGCTGCACCGATACGGTGCAAAAAGAGAAGCCATGGCCCGCCACCAGAGAGCGAATGAGCCATGGCGAGAGGTCAGGCGCCGCGCATGGCTTCGGGCAGCGCCAGCACGATCTGCGGGAACAGGGTGATGAGGATTGCCGCCAGCACCAGCAGCAGGAAGAACGGAAAACTGGCGCGCGCAACGGCGCCCAGGTTGCGCCCGGTCAGGTTCTGGATGACGAACAGGTTGAACCCCACTGGTGGGGTGATCTGCGCCATTTCCACCACCAGGATGACGAAGATGCCGAACCACAGCAGGTCGATCCCTGCGGCCTGCACCGCCGGCAGAATCACTGCAGTGGTAAGCAGGATGATGGAGATGCCGTCAAGGAAGCAGCCCAGGGCGATGAAGAACAGCGTCAGCGCCAGCAGCAACAGGTAAGGCGAAAGCTGCTTGGCGATGATCCAGTCGGCCAGCGCCGCCGGCAGGCCGGTGAAACTCATGGCCGAGGTCAGGTACGCCGCACCGAGCAGGATGAAGAAGATCATGCACGACGTGGACACCGCCCCCATCAGACTGGCCATGAAGGTTTCACGAGTCAGCGCACCTGAGCAAAGCGCGATCAGCAGCGCGCCAACCACGCCAACTGCAGCCGCCTCGGTGGCCGTGGCGATGCCACCGTAGATCGATCCGATCACCGCGACGATCAGGCCCAATACCGGAATCAGCAGTTTGGCCCGACGCAGTTTGTCCAAGAACGGCAGGCGTTCGCCCTCTTCCGGCAGCTTGCTGCGATTGCAGGCGGCCCAGAGCATCAGGTAGCCGCTGAAGATGGCCAGCAGCAACAGCCCCGGCAGGATGCCCGCGATGAACAGGCGCGAGATCGAGACCTGCGCCGCCACACCGTAGACGATCATCATGATCGAAGGCGGGATCAGCAGGCCGAGCGTGCCGGCACCGGCCAGCGAGCCCATGGCGATGGACTCGGGGTAGCCGCGCGACTTCAGCTCCGGTAGGGAGATACGGCCGATGGTGGCCGCCGTCGCTGCGGAAGAGCCGCTGACCGCCGCGAACATGCCGCAGCCGAACACGTTGACGTGCAGCAACCGCCCCGGTAGCCCACGCATCCAGGGCGCCAGACCGTTGAACATGTCTTCGGAAAGTCGGGTGCGATAGAGAATCTCGCCCATCCAGATGAACAGCGGCAGTGCCGTCAATGTCCAGCTGGCGCTGGAAGCCCAACTGGTGGAAGCGAGAATCGAGCCGGCCGGCGCACCACCGAACAGCTCCATGCCGATGATGCCGACGCCAAGCAACGACAGGGCAACCCAGACGCCACCGCCAAGCAGCACGAACAGCGCCAGCAGCAGGGTGATTGTAATGATTGTGTAGTCCACGGGTTCACTCACGAATGCAGTGCGGCGATGGCCGCAATTAAAGGTCGAGCGCGCAGGCTCACTCGCTCATCGCCGTGCCGGCTTCGGCAGCTTCGAAGCGCTTGCCCTGGCAGGTCAGCACCAGGCGCTCGGCCATCGCCACCACCAGAATCAGCGTGCCAAGCAACATCGGCAGCTGCGGCAACCACATCGGAATCGGCAGCAGACCGGAAGACACCTCCTTGAACTCGTAGGACTCCAGAACGAACAACGCGCAGTACCAGGCCATATAGCCGGCGATACCCAGACCAACCAACGTGGCCAGCACATCGATCACGCGCCGGCCGCCAGCAGGCAGCAGCCGCAACATCAGTTCCACGCGGATGTGCGCGCCGCGCTGTAGCGCGTAGGGCAAAGCGAGAAACCCCGACGCAGCCATCGCGTAGGCGGCGAACTCATCGGCAGCGGGCACCATGGTGCCCAACTGGCGGGCGACGATCTGCGCCACGACGAGCAGGCAGATCAGGACGAGAAACACACCGGACAACCATCCGGACAGGGTGTAGAGCTTGTGCAGTGGGGTCATGAACTACGGGCTCCCTGGGCAAGCCACAAGAAAAGCCCGCCGCAATCAGCGCGGCGGGCAACAGGATCAACGCTGGTAGCTATCGAGAATCGCCTTGCCATCGGCTCCGGCGCGCTTGAGCCACTCTTCGGTCATGGTCTGACCGATCTGCTCGAAGCCGCTCTCCACCGCCGCGGGCGCCTGCTCGGCCACCTGCATGCCATTGTCGGCCAGGGTCTTGACCAGCTCACCGGTCTTCTCCTGGGCAATCGCCCAGCCACGTTCCTCGGCACGCTTGGCCGCCTCCAGCACCGCTGTCTGGGTCGCTTCCGGCAGGCGGGCGAAGGCACGGGCGTTGACGATGACGAAGTTCTTCGGAATGAAGGCCTTGACGTCATAATAGTAGGAGGAGAAATCCCAGGCCTGGGAGTCCACGCCAGTGGTCGGCGACGTGAGCATGCCGTTGATCATGCCGGTGCTGAAGGCCTGCGGGATTTCGCCGGTCTGGATGACCGTCGGCACGGCTCCCATCAGCTCGGTCATGCGCGAGGTGGCCGGGTTGTAGGCTCGGAATTTCATGCCCTTGAAGTCATCCATGCTAGTCACCGGCGTTTTGGTGAAGATGCTCTGCGGCGACCAGGGCATGGCGTACAACAGCTTGATGCCCTGCTTGTTCAAGCGCTCTTCCACCGCCGGGCGGCTCGCCGCCCACAGGGCCAGGGCCTGCTCGTAGTTGCGCACCAGGAACGGCACGCTGTCGATCTCGAAGATCGGATCTTCGTTGCCCAGCACCGACATCAGTACGTCACCCACCTGCACCTGGCCGGTCTGCACGGCGCGCTTGACCTCCGGACGCTTGAACAGCACCGAGTTGCCGTGCACACGAATCTGCAGCTCGCCATTGCTGGCCTTCTCCACATCCTGGGCGAACTCCTTGGCCACGGTGGTGATGAAATTGCCGTCGGGGTTCTCGGCGGTCATGTTCCAGCGTTCGGCGGCCTGGGCGCCGAAGCCCAGTGCGCAAGCCAGGGCGGTCATGGCGAAACGCGATGCGATGCTTTTCATGGTGCTCTCCTGTTCATTGTTTTTTGTGCGCCGCATGGCGCGGCTGGAAGACGATTTCGAGTCTCAGCGCATCGCCCTACCCTGTCCAACTAGAAAAACCGGAGGCGCATGATCGGAAATCGTTATGGGATGAAAGGGGGCATTTCTGCTGCGAATGCACCAGCAGCGGGCAACCGTTTCCGGGCCCGCAGCCGTTCGATGAAGGTGTTCAGGCGCTCTGCTGCTCAGGCGCTGGCGCGACTCGCGCCATGCAGGCCTCGCCCATTTCCTCGGCGTAGACATCGAGTGCTTCGCAGGCCAGGGCGATGATGTCTTCACTGAGTTCCAGGCCCACGCCCGTGCGCCAGGTGGCGACCACCGGCAAGGGCGGCGGCTCGGGTACCTCGTCGAGAATGGTCAGCAGCCCCTGCTTGAGTTCGTCATGCACCAGCGCCGGCGGCAGCGCGCCGATGCCGAAACCATCACGGATAAGACGGGTCATCGCGGCGATGGAATTGACGCAGTTGATGCGTGGCGCACTGACGCTGCCGGCATGCAGCAGGTTGAGAATGTCCTGATGCGGTCGCGAATTCTTCGAGAAGGTGATGATGCGCTCGCGGGCCAGTTCCTCCATCGAGGCATAGCTGCGGTGGTACAGCGAGCCGGTCGGCACGATCCAGCGCACTGGAAAGGCAGCCAGCTCCAGATTGCGCACGCTGTCGCCGTTGACCATGTCGGTCTGGAACACGATATCCAGATAGCCCTTGAGCAATTGCTCGTTGAGGTTGCGCGCGGTGTCGGCCGTCAGTTCGATCTCCACCGCGGGGTAGCGCTCCATCACCCGTGTTACGAACGGACTCAACCAGGTGTGAATGACGGTATCCATCGCGCCGACACGTATGCGCCCCTGGATGTTGCCGGTGTCGCTGATCGACTGCTTCAGAGCCTGCATGGTGTCGATCATGCGCTCGGCATATTCGAGCACCTTCTGCCCTTCCGGAGTCAGCGATACGCCCTTTGAATCGCGCAGGAAAAGGCGGGTACCGAGTTCATCCTCGAGCGCAGCGATACGGCTGGAAATGGACGCCTGGGTGCTGAACAGCTTCTCGGCTGTCAGGCGGAAACTCTTGAGCCGTGCCACCCAAACGAAGGTTTCGAGAAATCTCAGGTTCATGCCGCAACGCCTCTTCGCAATGTTCTTCTCAGGGGCTGATTGGCAGCGCCCACGCTGCCTCAGGCGTAGCAGGTTGTATGCCAGAGGTTTTTCGCCCAGCCGATGAATTTTCCTATCGCTGGCCCCCTGTTTTTTCTCGTTGGACGCCGCCGAACAACGCTTTGAAGAATGGCGCCGCGCTCTGCGCAGACCACAACAACATCATTCAAAACGCGCTCTGCCAAGCAGCCGCTCACGTCGGCTGCGCGCTCCCAACAGGAGACACCGCACCATGAAACCCCATTACCCATTGGCATCCGCACTGCTGCTCGGCGGCGGCCTGCCAATCCTCGCGCATGCCGATTTCATCGCTGACAGCAAAGCCAGCGTCGAGATGCGCAACTTCTATTTCAACCGTGATTTCCGCCAGAGCGGCGCCCGTGACAAGGCCGAGGAATGGGCGCAAGGCTTTCTGCTGCGCATGGAGTCGGGCTACACCGAGGGCACCGTCGGTTTCGGTATCGACGCATTGGGGATGCTCGGCCTGAAACTCGATTCCGGCGACGGCACCGCTGGCAGCGGCCTGCTCCCGGCCGACCGTTCCGGCGGTTCGCAGGATGAGTACTCCAAGCTCGGCCTGACCGCCAAAGTGAAGGTCTCCAACAGCACGCTGAAAGCTGGCGCCCTGCACTTTCGCAGCCCGATCGTCTCGGCCAACGACTCGCGCCTGCTGCCGCAGACTTTCCAGGGCGCGCTGCTCAACGTTCAGGAGATCGACAACCTTACCCTGCAGGGCGGCAAGATCAACCGCATCAAGGCCAACAGCTCCACCGACTACACCGAGATGACCGGCAACCGCATCGGCGGCAGCAGCGACTCCTTCGTGTTCGGCGGCGGCGAGTACAAGATCACTCCGCAGCTTACGGCCGGCCTGCATTACGGGACCCTGGAGGACATTTACCAGCAGTACTACGGCACTCTGGTGCACGTACTGCCGCTGGGCGATGGCCAGTCGTTCAAGAGCGACCTGCGCTACTCGCAAAGCCGCGAGGACGGTAACTTCCGCGACCTCGACAACAAGGCCTTCGGCGCCATGTTCACCTACAGCCTGGGCGGTCACGCCTTCGGCGCGGGCTACCAGCGCATGAGCGGTGACGACCCGTTCCCGTACATCGCCAGCAGCGACCCGTTCCTGGTCAACTTCGTGCAGATCAACGACTTCGCCAACGTCGAGGAACGCTCCTGGCAGGTCCGCTACGACTACAACTTCGCCAGCATCGGCATACCCGGTCTGACCTTCATGACCCGCTATATCTCCGGTGACAACGTCGAAGTCGCCGGCCGTAGCAGCGAAGGCAAGGAATGGGAACGCAATACTGATATTGCCTACGTGGTGCAGAACGGCCCGCTGAAGAATCTGGGGCTGAAATGGCGTAACGCCACCGTTCGCTCCAATTTCGCCAACGATCTCGACGAGAATCGCCTGATTCTCAGTTATACCCTGCCGCTTTGGTAAGCACTCAACCGATGACGGGGCCCTCGCGGCCCCGTTCGCATTTCTCGGAAAGCAAGAAGGCCATAGACTTTTAATAAAGTTGTATGACAACTTGCCGATTCCTGAGAATCATCCTGAAGAAGATGGCGAGGCGTTATCGTGAGCTTTTTACTGTCCTGGCAACAAAAATTCCGCGCCCTTATCGCGCTCACCCTGATCAGCCTGATGCTCATGGCCATTGCCTCCCTGTGGGCCAGCCATAGCGTCAGCAGTGCATCACAGGCAAGGGAACAGGCAGCCGCCTACGCCAGCGCCAGTACCGAGCTGATGAACCACTGGTGGCGGCAGAACGCGTTGCGCCAGCAGATCACCCCAGAGCGGCAGCAAGCCTTCGATGAGGGCCTCGGTGAACTGCAGGAACTCGTCGGACAACTGTTGACACAAGCGCAAGCGTTGGAAGACGACGCCACCTTGCAGCATGCCCAGCAGATTCAGGCCGTGCTGCTGGAGGAGCTGGCCCAGCAGCGCCAATGGCTGAGCCTCAACCAGGCGCTGGGGCTGACGCCTTTTGAAGGCCAGCGCAAAATGCTGAGCGAGAAAGGCAAGGCTCTGGAGGCAATCAGTTTCGACCTGATCAAACCCTTCATTACCGGCGCCCTGAGCGGCCAGCGCGACTATCTGTCGACCTTCGACCCGGCGTTCGCGCAGATCGCCCTGACGGCCATCGGCAAGCTGCAGGAGCAGATCGCCGACCTGGAATGGCAGGACACGCCGATCGGCAAGAACGTGCAGGGCTACGCGCAGGCCTTCGCCGATGCCAATGGCAGCATCGAGCGCATCAATGCGACCAATCAGCACCTGCGCCAGCTCGGCGAGCAACTGCAGGCGCGTATCGATGAGCAGGCACAGGCCCTGCAAAGCGGCCTGTTGCTGCGCCGCACGCAGGAGGCCGAACAGGCGCGCCTGTCGGCACTGTGGGTGATGGGGCTGAGCTTCCTCGCCGTCGCCGCCCTGCTCTGCTTCACCCTGCTGCAAGCGTCACGCACCCTGGTCACTCGGCTGCGTAACGTCATTCAATTGCTCAGCCAGGTCGCCTCCGGCGATCTCACCGGCAAGTTGCCGGTGGGCAGCAACCCGCGCGACGAATTCAACCAGTTGGCCGACGCTGCCAATCGCATGATTCAAGGCATCGGCGGCATCGTTGCCGAAGTGGTGCGAGCCAATGGCGAACTGAGCCGCCTGCACAACCACCTGGGCGACGCCATGCGCCAGTTGGGCGACAACAGCACCCAGGTGGAGATGCAGACCGAGCAGGCTGCCTCGGCCTCGCACCAGATCAGCGCCACTCTCAACGACATGGCGCAGCGTACGGCCGAAGTCGGCAGCGCCACCACCAGCGCCTACGATGCCGCGCGCAATGGCGGCGAAGTGATAGCTGCCAGCGTCGACAGCATGAGTCGCCTGGCGCAGCTGATCCAGGACACCCACAGTCAGGTCGACGCCCTTGGCCAGAGCAGTGCACGGGTCAACGGTATCGTCGACGTGATCAACAGCCTCGCCGATCAGACCAACCTGCTCGCGCTCAACGCGGCCATCGAGGCTGCCCGTGCCGGCGAGGCCGGTCGAGGCTTCTCGGTGGTCGCCGATGAGGTGCGCTCCCTGGCGCAGAAGACCGTCGCGGCGACCACCGATATCAGCGCCATCGTCGGTGAGTTCCAGCAGCAGACCCGGCACATGCACCAATTGATGAGCAACGGCCTGAACCTGGCCGCCGACAGCGAACGACATGCCGCTCAGGTGGCCGATGCGATCACCTCCATCACCTCGGCGATGGAGCGATTGACCGGCGAAATGAACCAGGTGGTGGTGGCCATCGAAGAGGTCTCCACCACCACCGAGGACATCGCCGACAAGATCGAAACCATCCACGTACATACCGGACAGAGCAAGGAAATGCGCCACACTCTGGGCGGCCATACCGAGGGCCTGTCGTCCCAGGTCGACGCCCTCGGGCGCAGCGCCAGCCAGTTCCGCCTCGCCTGAGTACGGCGAGAGCCCGGTCGCAATGGCGACCGGGCATTCGCACGGGCCGGCTAACGCGGCTGCCCGTCGAGATACGCCTCGATAACCTGCGCGTGCTCTTCGCCGGCACGCGCCAGCCATTCCTCGGTAATCTGCTGGCCGACCTCGATCAGTTCCTGGCGCAGCTGCGGGTTGATCGCCTGCACCACGGTCATGCCACGCCTGGCGAGCATCCGCGTCTGATAGCCGGTCAATGCCCAGGACAACTCCCACCCCGCCCGCTCGGCCCGTTCACCGGCATGCAGCAGCGCCTGGCGCTGAGCCTCGGGTAGACGCTGGAAGGCGTGCTCGTTGACGATGACGATGTTCTTCGGGATAAAGGCGCGCACGTCGTAGAAGTGCGAGACGAAGTCCCAGGCGCGCAGGTCCATGCCTGTGGCGCTGGAGGTCAGCATGATATCCACCAGGCCATCGCGAAACGCCTGCGGCACATCCTCGGTGTTGATGGTCGTCGGCTGGGCATGGAGCAAATGGGCCAGGCGCGAGATGGTCGGGTTGTAGCTGCGAAAGCGCAGGTCGCGAACATCCTCGACGGCCTGCAGCGGGCGATTGCTGAACAGGCTCTGTGCCGGCCACGGCACGGCGTAAACCAGGCGCACGCCATCGGCCAGCAGGCGCTGCTCCACCGCCTCACGGCTTACCGCCCAGAGCTTGCGGGCCTGCTCGTAGTCGCTGGCGAGAAACGGCAGGCTGTCCAGCTCGAAAATCGGATCCTCATTGCCCAGCGCAGACATGAACACGTCGCCAAGCTGAATATCACCACGGGTCACCGCTGCCTTCACCTCAGGGCGGCGGTACAGCGTGGAGTTGGGGTGAACGCGAATGTTCAGCTGGCCGTTGGTCGCCTGGCGAACATTCCTGGCAAACTCCACCGCCACGCGA
This sequence comes from Pseudomonas sp. UBA6323, assembly GCF_002439135.1. Taxonomy (NCBI): domain Bacteria; kingdom Pseudomonadati; phylum Pseudomonadota; class Gammaproteobacteria; order Pseudomonadales; family Pseudomonadaceae; genus Pseudomonas; species Pseudomonas sp. UBA6323. Next base: position 238,863 of record NZ_DJSX01000034.1, read on the forward strand.
CTGATGAAATTGCCGGCTGGCTGCTCCACCGACATCGACCAGCGTTCGCTGCCGTAAACGGGTAAAGCCATGGGTAGAGCGACAAGCAACGCGCAGAACGCGGACAGACAGGGTGCGGTCTTCACTGGGATTCCCCCGTAGACTGGTGGCCAGGTACTGAGTCGACTCGAAAGGAACGCAAAAGCCCCCGGGTGCGGGACACACCGGGGGTGCGCCAGAACGGCGCCAGGGAGCGTTCACCCGATTCACTGTCGAGCGCGACGGCCGCCACTGTCCAACGGGAAAAACCGGCGCCTGGCGATCAGAAAATCCGATGCCCGACACCATCAGCTTTTCCTATCTCCGGCGGATGTTTTTATTAGTTGGACGCCCCCAGGCGGCGTCGGAAAAATGAAGCCACTGCCAGAACAGCTCAAAGCTGTCGGACCCTATCCATGCACCTCATGATTAGGATGCTCACTTGAACAGCCTGCTTTTGAATTGCGACATCGGTGAAAGCTTCGGCGCCTGGACCATGGGCCTGGACGCCGAGGTCATGCCCTATATCGACTGCGCCAACATCGCCTGCGGCTTCCACGCCTCCGACCCCAGCGTGATGCGCAAGACCGTGGCCCTGGCCGTGGCCCACGACGTACGCATCGGTGCGCACACGGCCTATCAGGACCTGGTCGGTTTCGGCCGCCGTTCGATGGACTGCACACCGCAGGAGGTCGAAGACCTGATGCTCTACCAGATCGGCGCGCTGGAAGGCCTCTGCCGCAGCCAGGGCGCCCACGTCAGCTACGTCAAACCGCACGGCGCGCTGTATCAGGACATGATGCGCAAGCCGGCCACCCTGCGCGCGGTGATGAGTGCAGTCGCGAAGTACAATCGCCACCTGCCGCTGATGCTGATGTGCACCCGCGACAACAGCGCGGCGCAGGCACTCGGCGACGAATTCGGCCTGACCCTGTGGTTCGAGGCGTTCGCCGACCGCGCCTATGATGCCGCCGGCTTCCTGGTCAGCCGCAGCCTGCCGGGCGCCGTGCATCACGACAGCGAAGTGATCGTCAATCAGGCGGTCACCCTGGCACGTGGCGAGGCGCTGCAGACCAGCGACGGCAGCGCGCTGTATCTGAACGCGCAGACCTTGTGCGTGCATGGCGACAACGCCAGTTCGGTGGCTGCCGTGCAACGTATCCGGCAGGCCTTCGACGGCCTGACACAGGCATGAAGTCGCCCAACGCCCGGCTGGAAGTCGCCGGCATCGACAGCCTGATCCTGCGCCTGTTCGACCATATCGATGAAGCCAACATGCCGTGGATGCTGGCAGCGCGCACGCGCCTGCAGGAGGCATTCGGCAGTGCACTGCTGGACCTGGTGCCCTCCTACACCACGCTGCTGCTGCATTACGACCTGTGCCAGCTAGACAGCGAGCAGGCGCGAGCGAAGATCGCCGGGGCGCTCGATGGCTTGCAGCCTGCCGATCTGCACGGCGGCCGCGAGCACCAGTTGCCCACCTGGTACGACCGCAGCGTCGGCCCGGAGCTGCAACTGCTGGCCCGACGCAGCGGGCTGAGCGAAGCCGAAGTGATCGCCCGACACAGCGGCCATGCCTATCAGGTATTCGCCCTGGGCTTCGCCCCCGGCTTCGCCTTCATGGGCCTGGTCGAGGAAATCCTCGCAGCGCCGCGCCTGAGCACGCCGCGCAAGCGCATCGCCGCTGGCAGCGTCGGTATCGCCGAACGGCAGACGGCCGCGTACCCGGTGGTATCGCCCGGCGGCTGGAACCTGATCGGGCGCACGCCCAGTCGTCTGTTCGGCAGCGATATCGAAGGCTACAGCCTGCTGCAACCGGGTGACCGTGTGCGTTTCGTGCCCATCGAGCGCGCCGAATTCATCCGCCTCGGCGGCGACGACAGCCCGCTGGAGGCCAGTCAATGAGTGCCATCGATGGTGGCCTGCGTGTATTGCGCAGCAGCCCTTTCATTCAACTCCAGGATGCTGGCCGCTTCGGTGTGCGTCATCTTGGTGTGACCCAGTGCGGCGCCCTGGACTGGATCGCCCATCGCTGGGCCAACTGGCTGCTGGGTAACGCTCTTACCGCCGCGGTGGTAGAGATCACCCTGGGCAACGCCGAGTTCGAATGCACTCGCGACGCGACCCTCGCGCTGACCGGGGCCGATCTCGGCGCACGGCTGGATGACCAATTGCTGGCCCCTTGGCGCAGCTTCGAAGTGCGCAAAGGCCAGCGCCTGAGCTTCGCCCAGCCGCGCCAGGGCGCGCGTGCCTACCTGGCCGCACCAGGTGGATTCCAGGCGCCAGTGGTGCTTGGCAGTTGCGCGAGCATGCTGCGTGAAGGCCTAGGGGGTCTGCACGGCGATGGCCGCGCCATCGCTGTCGGCGATGCTCTGGGCTGGAGTGGCAATGCCGATGCAACACGGCAGATGCCCGCCGAGTTCATTCCCGAGTACCAGACCACGCCCCGCCTGCACTTGGTGCTGGGCGCGCAGATTGGCGATTTTCGCGGACAGAGCCTGTTCGATGCCTTCAACAGCGAGTGGCTGATCGACCAGCGCGCCGACCGCATGGGCATCCGTCTCAACGGTCCGCAGCTGCAATGCCAGCGTGGCTCGATGATCTCCGAGGGCATCCCTTTGGGCGCCGTGCAGGTGCCGCCGGACGGCCAGCCCATCATCCTGCTCAACGACCGCCAGACCATCGGTGGTTACCCGCGCCTGGGCGCACTGACGCCGCAAGCCGTGGCGCGGCTGGCGCAATGCCTGCCAGGCCAGACGCTGTACCTGACGCCCATCACGCAGGACAGCGCACAGTTTGCCCAGCGCCGGTTACTGATGCAGTGGCAATAAGCTCGCGCCCGTCCCGCCATCATTGATGGCGGGCATTTCAGCGCTAGCGACATACCTCGCATTTCTGCTGCCGGACGGTTCATGACCCGCGCCGCAGATAGCGGCTGAAGCGGCAAATGCATTAAAGTCGACGGTCTGCACGCGCGGCTTCGCAAGCCCGCTCATCCGCCACAAGAGCCCGACGATGGAACACCGTGAAGCGCTGGTCGCGTTACGCCAATTTCTCTCCACCCAGATTCTCGGCCAGGAAAAGCTTATCGAGCGTTTGCTGATCGCCCTGCTCGCCGACGGCCATCTGCTGGTCGAAGGCGCCCCCGGTCTGGCCAAGACCAAGGCGATCAAGGAACTGGCCGAAGGCATCGAAGGCGAGTTCCATCGCATCCAGTTCACCCCGGACCTGCTGCCTGCGGACATCACCGGCACCGAGATCTACCGTCCGGAAACCGGGAGCTTCGTGTTCCAGCAGGGGCCGATCTTCCACAACCTGGTGCTGGCCGACGAGATCAACCGCGCACCGGCCAAAGTGCAATCGGCACTGCTTGAGGCCATGGCCGAGCGCCAGGTCTCGGTCGGCCGCTCGACCTATGACCTGTCGCCGCTGTTTCTGGTCATGGCCACGCAGAACCCCATCGAGCAGGAAGGCACCTACCCGCTGCCCGAGGCCCAGCTCGACCGCTTCCTGATGCACGTGAAGATCGGTTTTCCTGACGCGGCGGTGGAGCGCAAGATCCTCGCCCAGGCCCGGGGCGATGCGCTCAATGGCGAGGTCAAACCCGAGCACCGGGTCAGCCAGCAGGCGGTGTTCGCCGCACGCAAGGAAATCCTCGGCCTGTACATGGCCGATGCGGTGGAGGAATACCTGGTGCAACTGGTGATGGCCAGCCGCACCCCGGCCAAGTTCGACGCCGAGCTGGCCGACTGGATCGCCTACGGCGCCAGCCCGCGCGGCTCCATCGCCCTCGACCGCTGCGCGCGTGCCCATGCCTGGCTGGCCGGACGCGACTTCGTCAGCCCGGAAGACATCCAGGCGGTGCTGTTCGACGTGCTGCGCCACCGCATCATCCTGTCCTTCGAGGCCGAGGCCTCGGGCGTCGATCAGGATCGCGTGATCCAGCGCATCCTCGACGTGGTGGCGGTGGCCTGATGCAGCCGCGCGCTCCGCGCTTGTCTTGCGTAGCCCGGATGCAATCCGGGACCGCTCGCGTGTCTTCCCCGGATTGCATCCGGGCTACGGACTGAAGTATGTCCAGCCCAACCCCGACACCCGGCATCCATATCGCCCTCGGCGAGCTCATCGACATGCGCCACAAGGTGCATGAAGTGCCGCTGTTCTCCACTCCGGCGCGGCGCAGCCCGCTGACCGGCCTGCATCACTCCAAGCTGCGTGGGCGCGGCGTGGACTTCGACCAAGTGCGCGTCTACCAACCGGGCGACGACGTGCGCACCATCGACTGGCGCGTCACCGCGCGCACCCAGGAGCCGCACACCAAGCTGTTCCATGAGGAGCGCGAGCGCCCCATCTTCATCATCAGCGAGCAGAGCCAACGCCTGTTCTTCGGCTCCGGCCTGTGCTTCAAGTCGGTGCTGGCCGCACGCGCCGCGGCGCTGATCGGCTGGGCCGCGCTGGGCCACAACGACCGTATCGGCGGCCTGGTATTCGCCGACAACGAGCATCATGAGGTCAAACCACGGCGCAGCAAGCAGAGCCTGCTGCAACTGCTCAACCTGCTGGCCCGCGCCAACCAGGCGCTCGGACCGGAGAGCCAGGCCAGTGCCGGCCGCGACAACTTCGGCCTGGCCCTGCGTCGCGCCCGCGAGGTGCTGCGCCCGGGCAGCCTGGTGATCGTACTGTGCGATGAGCGTGCCCTTAGCGACAATGCCGAGCAGCAACTGACGCTGCTCGCCCGCCACACCGATCTATTGCTGCTGCCGTTGTCCGATCCACTTGATCACGCCCTGCCGGCAGCTGGCCTGCTGCGCTTCACCCAAAATGGCGCGCAGCTTGAGCTCGACAGCCATAACGGCGATTTGCGTCAGGCTTATCGCGCCCAGGCGCAGGCGCGCGAGGCACTCTGGCAGCGTCTGGCGCAGAAACTCGGCGTGCCGCTGCTACCGTTGAGCACGCAGTTCGAACTGGTCGAGCAATTGCAGGAACAGCTCAGCCCCCTGCACGCGAGAAGATCCCTATGAACCCCATCGACCAGTTGCAGCCGCTGATCGACCCAGCGCCCGTGCCCTGGTGGCCGCCTGCACCGGGCTGGTGGTTGCTTGCCGTGCTGCTGCCGCTGCTGGGCTGGGGACTCTGGCGCGCGCTGCGCAACTGGCGGCGGTGTCCGCCCAAGATGACCACGCAGCAGGCGCTAGAGCCACTGCGCCAGGCGGCACTCGACGAGTTGGCCAGCTTGCGCAAACCCTACGACGGAGCACCTGCCGGCCCCTGGCTACAGCAGCTCAATGCCCTTCTCAAGCGCCTGTGCCGCGAACGCTACCCGGACAGCGCCAGCCACACCCTAAGCAGCCGCGCCTGGCTGGCCTTTCTCGACAACCGCTGCCCGGCAGCCGGCCTGACCCGCTGGATGATCCTCGTCGACGGCAGCTACAGGCCGCAATGCACGCTGAGCGACAAAGCCATCGTAGAACTCGATCAGGCCGTCGCCACCTGGATTCGCAAGCATGTTTGAGTTCGCCTGGCCCTGGGTCTTTCTGCTCGCGCCACTGCCCTGGCTGCTGCGTCTGCTGCTGCCCGCAGCCGACAGTGGTGATGCGGCGCTGCGGGTCGGTTTTTTGGACGAACTGCAGGCACTCAGCGGTCGCCGCGCCCGCGCCGCCCTGCCCAGCTGGCGCCAGCAAGCGCCGCTGGTGCTGCTCTGGTGCCTGCTGTTGTGCGCTGCGGCGCGGCCGCAATGGGTCGGCGAGCCGCTGCCGCTGCCAGCCAGCGGCCGTGATTTGCTGCTCGCGGTCGATGTCTCCGGCTCCATGGATTACGCCGACATGCAGTGGGACGACGAGCCGATCAGCCGCCTGGATCTGGTCAAACGCTTGCTCGGCGACTTTATCGAAGGTCGCCGTGGTGATCGCGTCGGCCTGATCCTGTTCGGCAGCCAGGCCTATCTGCAGGCACCGCTGACCTTCGACCGCCACACTGTGCGCACCTGGCTGGACGAGGCGCTGATCGGCATCGCCGGCAAGAACACCGCCATCGGCGACGCCATCGGCCTGGCAGTCAAGCGCCTGCGCCAACGTCCGGCGCAAAGCCGGGTGCTGGTGCTGATCACCGACGGCGCGAACAACGGCGGCGAAATCGATCCGCTGGTCGCCGCGCAACTCGCCGCCGATGAAGGTGTACGCATCTACACCATCGGCATCGGCGCCGATCCACAACAAAGCGGCGCGTACGGCAGCTTCGGCTTCAGCGCGCTGGACCTGGATGAGACCAGCCTGCGTGCGATCAGCGACACCACCGGCGGCGAGTATTTCCGCGCACGCAATCAGGCCGAGCTGCAGCAGATCGAGCTGACCCTCGACCGCCTCGAGCCGGTCGCCCAGCAACCCACCCTCGCCCGCCCTGCCCAGGCGCTTTACGCCTGGCCACTGACGCTGGCGCTGCTGGGCTCGCTGCTGCTGGTCGGCCAGGTGCTCTGGCCTGACTTGCTGCTGCGGCTAAGGAGACGGACATGAGCATGCTCTGGCCGGAATGGCTGCGTCCATTGTGGCTGCTGGCCGTACCCGTGCTGGCCTGGTTGCTCTGGCGCCTGTGGCATCGCGAGCGCCAGAGCGGGCGCTGGCAACTGTTGTTGCCGGCGGCGTTCCACCAGGCGCTGCTCAAGGGCGGCAGTGGCCGCTCCAGCAAATTGCCCTGGCTGGCACTCGGCCTGGCCTGGCTGCTGGCGGTGCTGGCGCTGCTCGGCCCCAGCTGGCAGCGCGTCGAGCAAAGCAACCAGAAGCCCGCCGATCCGTTGGTGATTCTGCTCGAACTGACCCCGCAAATGCTCGCCACCGACGGCCGCCCCAATCGCCTGGAACAGACCCGGCGCAAGCTGCTCGATCTGCTCGAGGCGCGCCGCGATGCGCAGACGGCGATCATCGTCTATGCCGGCAGTGCGCACAGCCTGGTGCCGCTGTCCGATGACCTGGCCACCAGCCGCAACCTGCTCGAGGCACTGAAACCCTCACTGATGCCCGAGCCGGGCCGGCGCGCCGACCTGGCCGTGGCGCGCGCACTGCAACTGCTCGACCAGGCGCAACTGGGTCAGGGTCGCCTGCTGCTGATCACCAGCGCCCTGGATGACGAGGAGCGCAGCGGCATCCAGCAAGCGCTGGCAAAGCGCTCGGTACCGCTGCTGGTGCTCGGCGTGGGCAGCCGTGAAGGCGCTCCGGTGGTGCAGGAGGACGGCAGCTTTCTCAAGGACTCGCGCGGCGCCATCCTGATCCCGCGCCTCGATGCCCATGGCCTGCGGGAAGCCGCCGAGGCTCATGGTGGCCGCTACGCGCCGATCCGCCTGGACGACGAAGACCTGCGCCGCCTCGGCCTACTCGACGGCCCGCAGGCCATGCGCGCCGCCGGGGAGCCGACACGGCTCGACAGCCGTATCGACCAGGGCTACTGGCTGTTGCTGCCGCTGCTGTTGCTGGCCGCCTGCGCCGGGCGCCGCGGCTGGCTGTTCTGCCTGCCGCTGTTGCTGATGCTGCCACCGCAAAGCAGCCAGGCCTTCGAGTTCGACGACCTCTGGCTGCGCCCCGATCAACAGGGCCAGCGCCTGCTGCAAGCTCAACGTCCGGCCGAGGCCGCGCAACGCTTCGTCGATCCACAGTGGCAAGGCAAGGCGCTCTACGAGGCTGCAGATTACTCAGCCGCTGCAGAACGTTTCGCCAAGGGCGACAGCGCTACCGACCATTACAACCGCGGCAACGCCCTGGCCAAGGCCGGAGAGCTGGAGGCAGCGCTGGATGCCTACGAGCAGGCGCTGGAGCGCCAGCCGGAGCTGGCCGCCGCGCAGTACAATAAGGCACTGGTGGAAGAAGCCCTGCGCCAACGCGACAATCAGCAGCAGAGCGGCAATGGCGATGCGGACGAGCAACAGGAGCCTGCCGACGAGCAGCCGCAGGCGAATGAATCTTCGGCCGGCCAGCCCGCCGAGGGCGCTACCGCGCAGCCGGCCCAAGCGGGCAGCAGCGGCGAGAACAGTGAAAGCAGCGAAACGCCGCGCAGCGCTAACGGCGCCGGCGAAGACGACACTCAGCCAGGCACCGACAATGAAACCCTGGACGCCGCGGAGCCCGTTGCGCAACCCCGTGCGGAAATCGACCTGGGCACCGCGGCCGAACGGCGACAAGCGCTGGAACAATGGCTGCGGCAAATCCCGGACGACCCGGCCGAGCTGCTGCGGCGCAAATTCTGGTATGAACAGCAACAGCGTCAGGACTCCAACCGATGAAGCATCTGCTCTCCCTGCTTCTTCTACTGCTCGCCGGGCAGGCTTGTGCCGAAGGCTTTTTCGCCAGCGTCGATCGCGCCCGCCTGAGCGAAGGCGAGACCGTGGTGCTGACGCTGGAGTCCACCGACCCGACCCGCTTCGGTCGCCCCGACCTGAGCCCGCTGGACAAGGACTTCGAGGTGCTCGGCAGCCGCCAGGTCAACCGCCTGAGCAGCATTGGCGATACGCCACGTGCCAGCACCCGCTGGATCCTCACCCTGCAACCGCGCCACAGCGGCGAGGTGATCATCCCGGCGATTCGCCTGGAGGATGCCGAAACCCTGCCCATTACGCTGAACGTCGAGGAGGCCGTCAGCGCTGGCGATGGCGACAAGCTGGCGCCGGTGTTCATCGATGCCAGCCTCGATCAGCCAAGCGTCTACGTACAGGCTCAGGCGGTGCTGACCCTGCGCATCTATCACTCGGTTTCGATGTATGACGACAGCAACCTGACGCCTCTGCGCATCGAGGACGCACGCGCCGAACAACTGGGCGAGCCGCGCACCTACGAGAAGAGCATCGGTGGTGTGCTGCACGGCGTGATCGAACTGCAGTACGCCATCTATCCGCAACGCAGTGGCCAACTGCTGATCCCCGGGCAGACCTTCAGCGCCACGCTGGTCGACCGCTCGCGCAATAATGACTTCCTGCCCTTCGGGCCGCGCTCCGGCAAGGTCACGCGGGTCAAATCGCCGGACATTTCCCTGCAGGTCAAACCCAAGCCCGCCGACTATCCCGCCGACGCGCCCTGGTTACCGGCGCGGGCCCTGGGCCTGGCGGAAACCTGGAACCCGCAGCCAGAGCAGAGCCAGGTCGGCGACTCGCTGACCCGCCGCCTGATTCTCAAGGTCGACGGCCTCTCCAGCGCCCAGCTGCCGCCGCTGCCAGCGACGCAGGTCGACGGCCTGCGGCGTTATCCGGATCAGCCGCAGATGGATGATCAGAAAAGCGAGAACGGCATCATCGGCACCCGCGAAGAACGCGAAGCGCTGGTGCCCAGCCGTGCCGGCAGTTTCGACCTGCCACCGCTGGAAGTGTTTTGGTGGAACACCCAGACCGACACGCTGGAACGCACCACACTTTCTGCCCGTACCCTGCAGGTTGCGGAGAACCCGCAGTTGCAGAACGACGAGCAACCCAACACGCCGATGGTGACGACGCAGGTGATCGAGGGGCCGGAACTCTGGCCCTGGCAACTGGCCTGCGCCCTGCTGGGCCTGACCACCCTGCTCGGCTTCGGCCTGTGGTGGCACGCGCGCCGGCAACCGGCGATCCAGCGCGCAGCGCAGGCGGGCCCGAGCCCGCGCACGCTGCTCGACGACCTCAAGCGTGCCTGTCAGGCTGGCGACGCCCAGGCGACCCGCCATGCCCTCGATGCCTGGGCGCGACAGCAACCGGAGACGCTCGCCGACATGGCGGCGCGCTACGTGCCGCTGTCGGACGCACTGGACGGCCTCAATGGCGCGCTGTACAGCGAAACGGGCCAGCAGTGGCAAGGCGAGGAGCTGTGGAAAGCGATTCGCAACCTGCCTGCCACGCAGGAACCAAGCGCTGCGCCGCAGGACAACAGTGCACTGCCGCCGCTGTACCCGCGCTAGCGGGTAAGCGCGTGCAGTCTTGTCGATTGTTTCAAGCGCTTGCCGGTGCGAGTGACTCGTATGGGCTGGCAAGGATCGCGGATAAATCCGCTCCTACAGGTACGTAGTAGGCCGCTGGATCTATGGAGATAGTAACCACGCTCTGCGTGGGCACCTGTTTTTGGCACGCTGCGCGTCGTGCTTGGCAGCACGGGATGTCTTACAGACCGTAGCGGACGCGAAGCGTCCTGGGCTGCACTCTCCCGCAGAGCGTGGGAACGATCGATCACGGCGCTGTGCCCATCAGGGCGGCGCCCTGGCCGGCAATCGAGCATTCGCCTGGTCGATAGCCGTAAACTCACTCACGCAGCCTGACCCTGGCCTTGTCGACATAATTGCCGGCGAAGCCCAGGATTTCATCCGGGCTACCGACTGGCTCGGGCAGGCCATGCAGCCGTCTCGTCACTGCAGAGCCTTAAAACAAAAAACCGCGGCCAGGGCCGCGGTTTTCGTTTTGCGCAAAGGGCATCAGCCCTTGGCGCGCAGCTTCTCTGGGTTGATCAGGAAGCGGGCCAGTGCCGGCAGCAGCCAGATCGCGCCGATCATGTTCCACAGGAACATGAAGGTCAGCATCAGGCCCATGTCGGCCTGGAACTTGATCGCCGAGAAGATCCAGGTCGCCACGCCGATGGCCAGGCAGACGCCGGTGAACAGCACCGCCTTACCGGTGGACTTCAGGGTCTCGTAGTAGGCTTCCTGCAGCGGCATGCCCTGACGCAGGTAGGTCTCCAGACGGCTGTAGATGTAGATGCCGTAGTCGACACCGATCCCCACACCCAGGGCGATCACCGGCAGGGTGGCGACCTTCACGCCGATGCCCATGAAGGCCATCAGCGCGTTGCCCAGCACCGAAGTCAGCACCAGCGGCAGGATCACGCAGAGGGTCGCCGCCAGCGAACGGAAGGTCAGCAGGCACATGATGCGCACCGCCGCATAGACCGCGATCAGCATGGTGGTCTCGGACGCCGCGATCACCTCGTTGGTGGCAGCCTCGATACCGGCGTTACCCGCTGCCAGTACCACCTGCAGCTCGTCGGTGCTGTGCTGCGCGGCGAACTCTTCGGCAGCGGCCACGGCGCGCGACAGGGTTTCGGCCTTGTGGTCCTCAAGGAAGATCAGCACCGGCGCAACCGAGCAGTCTGCGTTGTACAGGCCTTCAGCACGGGCGATGGAGTTGTTCAGCACGTCCTGATTGCGCGACAGGGTTTCCCATTTCAGGTTGCCCTCGTTCATGCCCTTGATCACCTGCTTGGACACGGTGACCATGGAGATGGCCGACTGCACGCCTGCGGTGTTCTCCATCTTCCACATCAGCTCATCCATGGCGGACAGCGCTTCGTAGGTGGAGCAGCCCTCGGTGGGCGTCTTGATCATCACCACCAGCACGTCGGAGCTGGTCGAGTAGTTGCGGATGACGAAGTCGTTATCCAGGTTGTAGCGCGAGTCCGGGTGCAGTTCCGGCGCACCCTGATCGAGGTCGCCGATCTTCAGGTTCTGCCCGTACCAGACACCGCCAGCCAGCGCCACCACGGCAACCACGACGGAAATGGGCGCGACCATCGGATGGGCGCAATTGGAAATCGCGCGCCAGAACGGATGATCCTTGGCAGCCTCTTCGCGGCTGATCTTAACCGCCTTCTGGCTGATACCGATGTAGGAAATCATCACCGGCAGCAGGATCAGGTTGGTCAGGATGATCACCGCAACGCCCATCGACGCGCCGATGGCCAGTTCGCGAATCACGCCGATATCGATCAGCAGCAGGGTCACGAAGCCGACCGCATCGGACAGCAGCGCCACCAGCCCGGGAATGAACAGCTGACGGAACGCCATGCGCGCAGCAGACAAGGCGTCAGTCGCCTCGCCGGACGCCATGGCGATGCCGTTGATCTTCTGCACACCGTGGGAAATACCGATGGCAAATACCAGGAACGGCACCAGCATCGAGTAGGGGTCGAGGCCGAAGCCCAGGGTATGCAGCAGGCCCAGCTGCCAGATCACCGCGATCAGCGTGGTGATGACCACTGCCAGGGTGCTCTTGAAGCAATGGGTGAACCACAGCAGCAGCACGAAGGTGATGCCGATGGCCACGGCGAAGAACAGTGCCACGCCCACCAGGCCGTCGATCAGGTCACCGACCTTCTTGGCGAAGCCGATGATGTGCACCTGGACATTGGGATTCTGCGCTTCGTACTTGTCGCGAATCTTCTCTTCCAGCTCGTGGGAGAACTTCTGATAGTCCAGTTTGATCAGCTTGCTCTGGTCGTTCGGGTCCGGATAGGACTCCAGCAGCGGGATATCGACGATGGTGGACTTGAAGTTATTCGCCACCAGACGACCGATCTGCCCGGACTTGAGAATGTTGCTACGCAGATCCTCGAGGCTGTCGGTAGAACCGTCGTAGGTCTGCGGGATCACCTCGCCACCGGCGAAGCCTTCCTCGGTCACTTCGGTCCAGCGCACGCTGGGGCTCCACAACGACTTCAGACCGGAGCGGTCGACGCCGGGGATGTAGAAGGCCTCGTCATGGATCTGCCGCAGCGTTTCCATGTAATCCTTGCTGAAAATGTCGCCATCGGTGGCTTCCACCGAGATACGCACCGTGTTGCCCAGGTTGGCCAGGTCGTTACGGTGTTCGAGCATCTTCTGGATGTACGGATGGCCCAGCGGGATCATCTTCTCGAAGCTGGTCTGCGGGCGTACCTGCGCAGCCTGATAGAACAGGAAGATGCTGATCAGCAGGCAGATCAGGATCACCGCCGGGCGATTGTTGAAAATCAGCCGCTCGAGGAAGGACGCGGGCTGTTGTTGATGCTTGGTCATGCAAAGGCTCCCGGCTTGTTATTGTTGGCCCAGATCGGCGCCGGTCGAAGCGGCGAGGTGAACGCCGCCCTGCCCCACCAGGATCAGGTTGCCGTTATCCAGTGCAGTTACCCCGGCCAGCGAAAGGCGGTCGGGACGATTGATCAGGCTGAACGTCTGGCCGTGATCCGTGCTGCGCAGCACCGTACCGCCATGCCCCACCACCGCGACGCTACCATCGCCGAGCAGCGTGCCATCGGCGAGACCGAATTCCAGCGGACCATTGTTCGGTGTGTTGAGGGAGATCTGCTGCCAGCTGTCACCGAAATCGGTGGAGCGGAACAGGTGGCCGCGCAGGCCGTAAACCAGCAGCGTGCCGGCTTCGTCGGTGCCCAGCGCGCCGAACAGCGAGCCCTCGTAGGGTTTGTCTTCGACGGTCTCCCAGGTTTCGCCCCAGTCGCGCGAACGGAACATGCCACCCAGCTCGCCGACAACGAACAGCCCGGCGCCCTTCACCGCGGTGATGGCGTTGAGGTGATAGGCGTCTTCGTTGTCGAGACGGTCGCTGACGTCTTCCCAGTTCTGGCCACCGTCGGTGGTTTCCAGCAGCACGCCATAGGCGCCCACGGCGTAACCGGTCTGAAGATCCTTGAACCAGACATCCAGCAGCGGCGCTTCGAGCTCAAGATCTTCGTACTGTTTAGTCCAGGTCAGGCCGCCATCGGCCGTCGTGAGAACCTGCGCATCATGACCGACCACCCAGCCATGCTGAGCATCGACGAAGAACAGCGAAGTCAGCATCTGCCGCGTAGGCACCTTGGCCTGCTGCCAGCTTTGTCCCTGATCGTTGGAATAGAGAATGTGGCCACGGTCGCCCACGGCAACCAGGCGCTCACCGGTGTTGACCACATCGAGCAGCAGGCTATGCACGGCCTTGGGCGACTCGATGGCGTAACCGGCGTCAGCCGCAGCCGAGGTCTCGGCCTGCAAGGGTGCGGCAGCGAAAGCCAGAATGGAAAGCACACTGCACAGCGAGAGCGCTTTAGCCAGCGGTGAATGGACACGGAGCGCCGATTTGCGCGCCAGGTTGGGCGCCAGACCGGACTGGGTGCGCCGCATGACGGGCTCACTCATATACCTTCCCCCTTTCTTGTTATAGGCGGTACTGCTGATTAGCAGGCCGCTCATCCTAGCGAGCTTCGGAAAGCCCTGACAATTGGCGCGACGTTATGTTTTGTTAAGGCAGAACCCGCGTTATAGAAGCCTATTCGCCAAGCTGATACGAAAAGGCCGCTACTACTGTAGCGGCCTTGGCGCGAGACTACACAACTATTATCGGGTGCCGCGGCGACGCAGGGCGGCCGGCTTGAAATAGCCGTCGTCCGGCACTGCCTGGGTGAAGTCGATGGTGTTGCTCTCTTCGTTATCCAGGTTCTGCACGTGGTAACGACGCGCCTGCAGATCGTGGAACACATCGAGTGCAGACCAGGTGGTCGGCAGGTCGTAGTAGTTCTTCAGGTAGGCGATGGACACGCGCCACAGCTCACCACGACCGTCGTACTGATCCACTACCGCAGCCTGCCAGCTGTCCTCATCGAGGAACAGGGTACGCTTGGAGTAGATATGGCGGGCGCCGGATTTCAGCGTGCCCTCGACGACCCAAACGCGGTGCAGCTCGTTGCGGGTCAGCGCCGGATTGAGGTGACCGACCTGCAGCAGATCCTTGTACTTAACGTCAGGGCTGGTGACCTGGTAGTTGTTGTACGGGATGTAGATTTCCTTCTTGCCGATCAGCTTCCAGTCATAGCGATCCGGGGCACCGTTGAACATGTCGGTGTCATCGGCGGTACGCAGGCCATCGGCGGCGGCAATCGGGGTGTCGTAGGCCAGGTTGGGCGCACGACGCACACGGCGCTGGCCGGCGTTGTAACCCCAGGCCTGACGCGGTTCCTTCACCTGATCGAGGGTTTCATGAACCAGGGTCGCGCCACCGGCCAGACGTGCCGGGCTGGTGGTGAACGACAGGTAATAGAACATGATGTTGTTCAGATCGGCGAACGAGCCGTTCTGCAGGTAGTACTTGAACAGCGCTTCCTGCTGCGAGGTCACCAGCGAATAGGCGCCATTGCGCTGCACGGCCACTTCCGAGGCACGGCGCACGATGTAGGTGCCACGGTAACGGGCGATGTGGTTCCACAGCGCCTCGACACCGCTCTGCGGAATCGGGAACGGAATACCGCCGTAAGCGTCGATAAAGCCGTTACCACCATCGGCCAGCTTGGCGCTGGTGGCGTTCTTGATGGTGTTGTCATAGACCCACTGCGGCGCGGAGCCGGAGCGGCGGGTCTGGTAGACCGGCATCTGATAGGTTTCCGGGTAAGCCTTGAACATGGCGATCTGACCCGGCGTCAGATTGGCCTCGTACTGGCTCAGGTTGGCCGCGGTGATGGTGAACAGCGGCTTGTCTTCCGGGAACGGATTGACGTGGTGCTGGCCCGAACGGGTGTAGCCAGCCGGCGCCTGGGTGATGCCGCCGGTCCAGGCCGGAATGGTGCCGGCAGCGTTGCCGGCTTTTTCGGCGCCGAAGGGGGTCAGGGTATCGCCGAGCTTGGCGGCTTCCTGCGGGGAAACGGCAGCCAGCGCGGAGCTGGCGGAAAATGCCAGCGCAACGGCTACGGCCATCAGCCTGTGCTTGTTCAGCATGGGTAATTCTCCATGAAGAGTCGTGACGGGCGCCCGCAAGCGCCCGGCGTTCTTTCCGATTTTGGTTATTAGAAGGAGTACTTGACGTTGACGCCGATATTGTCGCGATCGCGCGCACCGTTGTTCTGGCCAGCGCCATAGAACTCGGTGTACTGAATCTCGGCTTCCAGGCTGTTCAGGTAGCTAGCGCGCATACCGACGGTGTACGCCTTACGACCTTCGATGAAGTTGCCGGTCTGGTGCGAGTTGCCTTCGAAGTCGTGCTTGAACACGGCGAAGGGCGACAGGTTCACGCCAGCGTAAACGTCGTTCCAGGTGCCGGAGAGCACCAGGGTATAGCCGTAAGCGTTCTTGTTGATCTGGTCGTCGCGATCGTAGCCGGAGACGTAGGACCCGTTCGCACGGCCAGAGTAGTAACGCGTATTACCCTGGAAGTCCGTGTACTTGAGGCTGCTGCCGCGAATGTGTTCGGAGCCGAGCTCCGCCACACCAAACAAGGAGTCGAATCCGAGCGTCGGGCCGAAGTTATAGATGGTGCCCAAGGAGGTATTGAACGCTTCTACGCGCTCGTAGTTGCTCAAACGACGGTTGCCCAAACTTACCGTTTGGCCACCGACCTGAACCTGCTGTCCCAGAGCGATCTGCGGTGCTTGCTGAAGTACCTGCCCAAGAAGGTCGTTGGTAGTCGCGATACCGATTGGCAGGTTGGGACGATAGGAAAATTCGCCGAATACCGACGCATTGCCCACGGTGGTGTTGAAGCTCAGACCCATCATTCGAATGTCTTCAGCGTACTGACGGCTTGCCTGGATCTGATTAGCTACGTCAACCGAGACCAAGCCACCGGCAATTTGCTGCGCAAGTGCAGCATCACCGCCGGCCGCCCCTTGTACCGGAGTGCTACCGACCAGCGCACCAAACTGTACAGGCGTTAGCCCAGCGTAAGAGTCATCGAGCTGAGCATAGATGGATGGCTCTTTCGCGTGGTAATTCACGAAGTAGAAGCCAAACTCTGTCGAGTTGAGCTCTTCGGCGATATAGCGGAATGCAACGCCAAATTGCCCATCATTCTTGGCGTTAAGGTCGCTCTTGATAGAGGCGACCTTGAAAGCGTCAGACGTGGCAAATGAACTCCCATTCAGCCCATAAGCAGGGTTCAATACGGAGGCTTGATAAAGCGAAAGACCACCGAACAGCGGGTTCGGTGTCAGGGCCCCAGCTAGCGCACCACTTTCGTTATAAGCGGTATGGCCGCCATCAGCGAACAAGTCGGTCTCCGAGAAATAGGTACCGACCGGATCGATAGCAGACTCTTTCCAGTTGAACTGGTAGAACGCTTCCATCGACAAGTTATCGGTCAAACCGATGTTGAAGCTCAAAGCCTCGACCGGCACCAATACTTCTTTCACTTCGGAGCCTGGAAGGCGGAACTTGGCAGCATCGACCGGGTTGGTGGTGTTCACCCCACCACGGTAGTACAAACCTTCACCCCAGTTGAATACCTGCTTACCGAAACGACCGGAGACCGGCATGTTGGCCACGTCCCAGTTGCCATAGACGTAGGCGTCAAGAATCTGCGCATCGCGACCTGCCTTGTGGCGGGTTTCGCGAGTGAAGCTGTTATCCCGCGGATAGCTTTGGCTGGGCTGAGCCGGCGTGTTGGCGTCGTAATAGTCGTTGCGCTTATCCATGATCTGGGTGTCATAGAACGCAGTACCACGGATAAAGACGCCGTAGTTACGGTAAGACGCCTCGAGATCCGAGGTAATTTTGAACACTTCGGAAACCAGGCCGGTATCGAAATTACGGTTGCCGTCGTTGATGTTGATATCGTTGTTGGTCTTGTCCTGCCCCTGTACGCGCCACAGCTGGCCGTAGGAGATGGTGGTGTCAATGGAACCGGTGATTTCGTTATCGGCGAAGCTGAACTCCACCGCTTGAGCCTGGGCGGCGACCAGCAACGGCAGAACGCCTGCGAACGCAAAGCCGGCCTTGGCCGGGGCAAAACGTAGAACGGGCTTGCGGGACTTAATTTCCATCGAGACTCACTCCGTGGACAGATCATTCTTTTGGGCGATCCCGTAGCCGGGTCGCGAATTGCCGTACTGACGACGGCTTGTGTTTTTATTTTGTAGCGACATGTTCCAACGACCAGCGAGAGCTTGCACGCGGTCAAGTCCTGCTCAGTACTGCAACCATGGTGCCAATTCAAACAGTTGTATCAGCGCAAACAGCCGTGGGAGAGCCGCTGGGTGGTTTCTTTTCGTGACTGATCAGCCACTGACCAAAAGACGAGAAAAAGTGGCGCACTTTGTCCTACGATCCGACGATTTATGCCAATCCCCCCCTGCTATGCATGGGTTAGCGGCTAAAAATAACGTCTCATTGTCAAGCACCGACACTCGAATTTAAGTGTACAAACACATAACCAGCGGCCCGCATATTTCGTTGGGTAACAAAAAAGTGTTACCAGCCATAGGCCGGTAACACTTCCTGTAAAGCCAAAACCGTCTTACGCCAGGCTTTTACTCACCACTTCATAGACATCACTGGAAAGCTCGCCGGAAGCGAGGATGCGCTCCAGCTCGGCCTTCATCAGTGCCTGACGCGCCGAACCGTACTTGCGCCAGCGGGTCAGCGGAGCCAGCAGACGCGAAGCGATCTGCGGGTTGAGGGCATTGAGGGTGATCACCTGGTCGGCAAGAAAGCGGTAGCCCGCCCCGTCCGCGCGGTGAAAGTTGATCAGGTTCTGATTGGCAAAAGCACCGATCAGCGCGCGCACCTTGTTCGGGTTCTTCAGGGTGAAGGCTTCGTGCTGCATCAGTGCATGCACACGCTCCAGACCACCCGGCAGCGGGCAACCAGCCTGCACGCTGAACCACTGATCCATGACCAGCGCGTTGTCCTTGAAGAACTCGGCGAAGGACGCCAGCGCTTGGCTGCGCTCAACCTCGAACGGGGAGTTGACCAGCACCGCCAGCGCCGCCAGGCGCTCGGTCATGTTGTCGGCGCTGTCGAACTGGTCGACGCAGGCCGCCAGCACCTCGGGCTTCTCGCTGAGCATCAGATAGGACAACGCGATGTTCTGCAGGCTGCGGCGAGCGAAGTGCGCGGCCTCGGCCACGTAAGGGGTGGCCTTGGAGACTTCACGATTGGCTTGGTAGCGCGCCCACAGCGGGGCGAACAGCGCGGAAGCCAGCTCCTTGCGGGCGAATTCGCGCGCGGCGTGGATGGCCTCGACATCTGCGACCTCGCTGATCTCGGTCAGGTAGGCCTCGCCCGGCAGCGAGAGCATCTCGGCGACCATGGCCTGATCCAGCGACTCGTCTTCAAGCAGGGTACGCAGCGCGGCGACCAGGCGCTGATCCAGCACCAGGGCTTCGCCACGCTGGTGCTGGCCAATCAGCTCCTGCAGCACTTGTACAGAAAGCTGCTGGCCGGCCTCCCAGCGGTTGAAGCCATCACTGTCGTGCTGCATGAGGAACATCAGTTGGTCACGGCTGTAGGGGAAGTGCAGCTTGACCGGCGCACTGAAGCCGCGCAGCAAGGAGGGCAGTGGCTTCTCGGCGACGCCTTCGAAGGTGAAGGTCTGCTCGGCTTCAGTCACCGACAAAACACGACTGGTGCCCTGTGCGGCGCTTTCGCCCAGCAGGCGCAGCGGCAGCTCATTGCCTTGAGCATCGAGCAGGCCGAGCGCAACCGGAATCACGAACGACAGCTTCTCGCTCTGCCCCGGTGTGGCCGGGCAGCTCTGTCGGAAGGTCAGGCTGTAGGTCTGCGCGGCGGCGTCATAAGCTTCGCTGACCTCCAGGCGCGGCGTGCCGGCCTGGGTGTACCAGCGCTTGAACTGGGTCAGATCGATACCGCTGGCATCCTCCATGGCCTTGACGAAATCGTCGCAGGTCACGGCCTGGCCGTCGTGGCGCTCGAAGTACAGATCCGAGCCCTTGCGGAACAACTGCGGCCCGAGCAGGGTGTGTATCATCCGCAGCACTTCGGCACCCTTCTCGTAGATGGTCAGGGTGTAGAAGTTGGAGATTTCCATGTACGCGTCCGGGCGCACCGGGTGGGCCATGGGGCCGGCGTCTTCGGCGAACTGGTGGGTGCGCAGGTAGGCCACGTCTTCGATACGCTTGACCACGCGCGAGTGGGTATCGGCGGAGAACTCGCTGTCGCGGAACACAGTGAAGCCTTCCTTGAGCGACAGCTGGAACCAGTCGCGACAGGTCACGCGGTTGCCCGACCAGTTGTGGAAGTATTCATGCGCTACCACCGCCTCGACGCGCTGGTGCGCAGCATCGGTGGCGGTCTCAGCCTTGGCCAGCACGCAGCTGGAGTTGAAGATGTTGAGGCCCTTGTTCTCCATGGCGCCCATGTTGAAGTCGTTGACCGCCACGATCATGAAGATGTCCAGGTCGTACTCACGGCCGTAGACCTCCTCGTCCCATTTCATCGAGCGCTTGAGGCTGTCCATGGCGTGCTGCACCTTGTCGATGTTCTCCGGCTCGACATAAATGCGCAGCGCCACTTCGCGGTTGCTCATGGTGGTGAAGCTGTCCTCCACGCACCAGAGGTCACCGGCGACCAGGGCGAACAGGTAGGCCGGTTTCTTGAACGGGTCTTCCCAGGTGGCCCAATGACGACC
>NZ_DJSX01000087.1:0-7074 GCF_002439135.1 Pseudomonas sp. UBA6323
CAGGACGCCGAGGCGGCGCTGCGCAACTGGCTGGCCCTGCACGCGCCGCGCCTGGGCGCGGTGCCGGTGGAACACCTGTGGGCTGTGCGCAGCCGCCTGCTCGAAGCCGAACCGATGCTCAAGCACCGCCTCAGCGAGCTGCGCCGGCGCATTCTGTTCCACGCTCTGGAAGACGCCGGCTACCCGCACGGCGAGGCGCAGACGCTGGCCGAGGCCGGATTCCAGGTGTTTCTCGGTGCCCGCCATCAGGTGGCGCTTTTCACCGAGGTGCACCCGACGCTGGAGGCACTGGCTGAGCGCTTCATGCTCGGCGTGATCACCAATGGCAATGCCGATGTACGCCGTCTCGGTCTGTCCGAGTATTTTCGCTTCGCCCTGTGTGCCGAAGAACTTGGGGTTGGCAAGCCTGACCCGAAGCCCTTCCGCGAGGCGCTCAGCCGCGCCGGTGGCATTGCCGCCGAGCGCGCCGTGCATATTGGCGATCACCCCAGCGACGATATCGCCGGCGCGCAGGCGGCCGGCATGCGGGCGATCTGGTTCAATCCGCAAGGGCGTCCCTGGGAGGGCGAAACCACGCCGGACGCGCAGATCGCCAGCCTGGCCGAGCTGCCGGCATTGCTGGGCAGCTGGACACGCTGACTCGCAGAGTGATCTGAGTACAAGCCGCGCAAAGCGTCGATACTCAGGACACAACTCGCTGTTCAGTGACCGGGTAGCCGGTAGATTGGCGCGGTGTTCGACCCTCTCCCCCAGCCCCTCTCCACTAGGCGTGCCCCCAATAAATGGGAAAGGGGCGCAAAGCGAAGCGCACGACATTAACTGAACAGCCGGGCCGCCTCGTCGCTGCCGGAAGAACCTAGGACGGCACGTACGCATCGCCGCCGGAGATGGCGGGCAACAAAAAACCCGCCACTGGGGCGGGTTCCTTGCAGCGAACCGTCCTCAAATGGGGCGGCTGCCATATTTGCTGTCGGGCTTCTTGGGTGGGTCGGCGACCACATTGGGTTCCACCTCCTGCACCTTGCCGCCACGGGAGAGGAACTCTTCCATGGCCTTGGCCAGCGCATCGCGCTCTTTCTGCTTGGCCTCGACGCTGGGCATCTCGTCGACTTCAACGGCTTTGGCCTTGCTCTTCTTGCCGCTGGTTACGGCTTCGCCACCGCCTTCGTCATCGCTGCTGTCACCGTCATCGGCGGCAGCCAGCTCCTCGCCATCGTCCTCGTCGGCCCCTTCCAGATCATCTTGTTCCAGGTCTTCGTCGCTCATGTTCAACCTCATGACTTGCGAAAAGCAGGTTAGTTATAGCCCAGCCGTACGAAGTGCAACCGCACGTCCGGAAAAATTCATATTGTTTCGCCGTGCAGGGTCGCCACCACTTGCCGAGCGCCGCCATGATCGCGGTGCTCGCCCAGATAGATACCCTGCCAGGTCCCCAGCGCCAGCCGTCCCTGCTGTATCGGCAGCTGTAGCTGAAAGCCCAGCAAACTGCCCTTGAAGTGCGCCGGCAAATCGTCCGGCCCTTCGTAATCATGTTCGTAGCCCGCTTCACCCTGCGGCACCAGGCGGTTGAAGAAACGCTCGAAATCGCGGCGCACCGCGGGGTCGGCGTTCTCGTTCACCGTCAACGATGCCGAGGTGTGCTGCAGCCACAGATGCAACAGACCGACGCGCATCTGCGCCAGTTCCGGCAATTTCGCCAGCACCTCTTCGGTCACCAGATGAAAACCTCGCTCACGCGGACGCAAGCTGATGATGCGTTGCTGCCACATGCCGCTTCTCACTCTCGATGGCTCCAGCGCGCGCATTCTAGCGTGCTGTCAGAAAAAACAAAGGGCGCCAAAAAGGCGCCCTTGTCATTCCGGCGAAGCTTACTTCTTGCCGGTGAACTCCGGGTAGGCTTCCATACCGCACTCGGCGATATCCACACCCTCGTATTCCTCTTCTTCGCTGACGCGCAGGCCGATCACCGCCTTGATGATGCTCCAGACGATCAGGCTGGCGATGAACACCCAGGCGAAGATGCAGACGATACCCAGCAGCTGAGCGCCCAGCGAGGCATCGCCATTGGTCAGGCACACGGCCAGCAGGCCCCAGATACCGACCACGCCGTGCACGGAGATGGCGCCGACCGGGTCGTCGATTTTGATCTTGTCCAGGCCGAGGATCGCGAAGACCACCAGCACACCGCCCACGCCACCGATCAGGGTCGCCTGCAGGGCGCTCGGGGTCAGCGGTTCGGCAGTGATGGCGACCAGGCCGGCCAGCGCGCCGTTGAGCGCCATGGTCAGGTCAGCCTTGCCGAACAGGATACGGGCGGTAACCAGCGCGGCGATCAGACCACCGGCGGCAGCCATGTTGGTATTGACGAACACCTGGGCGACGGCGTTGGCATCCTCGATGGTGCTCATCTTCAATTGCGAGCCACCGTTGAAGCCGAACCAGCCCATCCACAGGATGAAGGTACCGAGCGTTGCCAGTGGCAGGTTGGCGCCCGGAATGGCGTTGACCTGACCATTGGCGCCGTACTTGCCCTTGCGCGCGCCCAGCAGCAGTACGCCAGCCAGAGCAGCGGCAGCACCAGCCATGTGCACCACGCCGGAACCGGCGAAGTCGAGGAAACCGGCTTCGTTGAGAAAGCCCGAGCCCCACTTCCAGAAACCCTGAACCGGGTAGATGAAGCCGGTCATAACCACGGCGAAAGCGAGGAAGGCCCACAGCTTCATGCGCTCGGCCACCGCACCGGAAACCACCGACATGCAGGTCGCAGCGAAGACGATCTGGAAGAAGAAGTCCGAGCGCGCCGAGTAATAGGGCGCATCGTCACCGCCAGCGAGCACCGCATCGACGCTGTTCTCGTCGCCGATCAGGAAGCCCAGGCTCGGCAGGATGCCGCCCTCGGGGCTGGAGTACATGATGTGGTAGCCGATCACCAGGTACATCACGCTGGCGATGGCATACAGGGCGATGTTCTTGGTCAGGATCTCGGTGGTGTTCTTGGCGCGCACCAGGCCGGATTCGAGCATGGCGAAGCCCGCTGCCATCCACATCACCAGGGCACCACAGATCAGAAAGTAGAAGGTATCGAAGCCGTACTGCAATGCAGTCAATGCTGTGTTATCCATTTTTCACCTCTTGCCGGCGCTTTCGTTGTGCGCTGTTCGGTTGAAACGTCCAGGTTGGCTCTGGGCGCGTTCCGCATGCTTTACAGGTCGTTGCCACGCTCGCTCTGGATCACCGGAACCCCTGCGCCGTAAGGCGACCAGGCATTCCCATCACTAGGCCGAGCGCTAGACCTGAAGAGGGTCTGGCACAGCAGAGCGGCGAAGGACTCGCCAGCTCCGGCATTCGCCCTCGAATACAGCGCATGGCCAGAATTCGAGGGCAAAAGGGCTCCTAGCCCTGCGAAAGTTCGCAGAGTCATGGGGTTTACTCCTGGGGCGTGGGGTTCGGAGGCTGCTTAGATCGCGTCGGTATCGGTTTCGCCGGTACGGATACGAATTGCCTGTTCCAGGTTGACTACGAAAATCTTGCCGTCGCCGATCTTGCCGGTGTTGGCAGCCTTGGTGATGGCCTCGATCACGCGGTCCAGCTGGTCGTCAGCGATGGCCACGTCGATCTTCACCTTGGGCAGGAAGTCGACCACGTACTCGGCACCGCGATACAGCTCGGTATGGCCTTTCTGGCGGCCGAAGCCCTTGACCTCGGTGACGGTGATGCCCTGCACGCCGATCTCCGACAGCGACTCGCGCACGTCGTCGAGCTTGAACGGCTTGATGATGGCAGTGACTAGCTTCATGAAACTTTCTCCCGTGTAAGGTGGACTTGCCCCAGGAATTACGAACCCGGCTCAAGTCTAAGCGCAGTGTCTGGCTTTTGTAACGCACCGACCGTTCCAGCCTGGCCTGGTCGATACCCACCAACCGCCCTGACGAAACACTTCCCCGCTTCGTCTGCCGCACCGGTACTGCATCGGTGCATGCGTCGCTGGGGTCTAAGCAGAAAGCTTGCCATCTCCCGGAAAAGCACTGCCTATCAGGCTCTTACCCATGCCCAGCGATAACGCGTGGCGATTCCCACACCCTAACCGCACAAGATTGGTGCAGCAGCGCATCGGGTCATGCTCAAAAATCGTGCAACATGCCCCTGGGGCGTCCCGCCTCAGGTCGCGTGCTACACTGCCGACCGTCTGTTTACGGAACCTGATCATGCTGCCGCCGAAAGCCCTGCTAGACACTCTCAGTAGCCACGCCTCGCGCCTGTTCAGCGGCGATAGCCCGCTGCCGCGCGCCGAACTGGAAGCCCAGTTCAAAGCCCTGCTGCAAAGCGGTTTCAGCAAGCTGGAGCTGGTCAGCCGCGAAGAGTTCGACAGCCAGATGGTGGTATTGGCCCGTACCCGCGCCCGCCTGGAAGCGCTGGAAGCCAAGGTCGCCGAACTGGAAGCCAAGCTCACCGCCGCAGACTAAGGTTATGTTGTAGGAGCGGCTTCAGCCGCGAACAGGCTTCATGGCTGAAGCCGTTCCTACAGGCGCTGCACCCTACTTGATCAAGGAGAGATCATGTCCCTGGCCATCGTCCACAGCCGCGCCCAGGTCGGCGTCGAAGCACCGGCCGTCACCGTCGAGGCGCACCTGGCCAACGGCCTGCCCTCGTTGACGCTGGTAGGCCTGCCGGAGACCGCGGTCAAGGAAAGCAAGGACCGCGTGCGCAGCGCCATCCTCAATGCCGCCTTCGAATTTCCCAGTAAACGCATCACTTTGAATCTGGCGCCGGCCGATCTGCCGAAAGACGGCGGCCGTTTCGATCTCGCCATCGCCTTGGGCGTTCTTGCCGCCAGCGGTCAGGTGCCGGCTCAGTCGCTCGATGAATACGAATGCCTGGGTGAGCTGGCGCTATCCGGCGCGGTACGTCCGGTGCAGGGCGTTCTGCCGGCCGCACTGGCTGCGCGTGAAGCCGGACGCACCCTGTTGGTGCCACAGGCCAATGCCGAGGAGGCCAGCCTCGCCTCCGGGCTCAAGGTGATCGCTGTCGAGCACCTGCTGCAGATCGCTGCGCACCTCAACGGCAGCGCACCACTCGAACCCTATGCCGCACAGGGTCTGCTCAGACAGAGCCTGCCGTACCCGGACCTGGCCGAAGTTCAGGGTCAGCTGGCCGCCAAGCGCGCCCTGCTGGTGGCCGCTGCGGGCTCGCATAACCTGCTGCTCAGCGGTCCGCCCGGCACCGGCAAGACGCTGCTGGCCAGCCGCCTGCCCGGCCTGCTGCCACCGCTCGACGAAAGCGAGGCGCTGCAGGTCGCGGCGATCCACTCGGTGGCCAGTCATACGCCGCTGCAGCACTGGCCGCAGAGGCCCTTTCGCACCCCGCACCACAGCGCTTCCGGGCCGGCGCTGGTCGGCGGCGGCAGTCGCCCGCAGCCCGGCGAAATCACCCTGGCGCACCAGGGCGTGCTGTTTTTGGACGAGCTGCCGGAGTTCGACAGGAAGGTACTGGAGGTGCTGCGCGAGCCGCTGGAGAGTGGCCATATCGTCATTGCCAGGGCGCGTGACAAGGTGCGCTTCCCGGCGCGTTTCCAGCTGGTCGCGGCAATGAATCCCTGCCCGTGCGGTTACCTCGGCGACCCGAGCAATCGCTGCCGCTGTACGCCAGAGCAGATTCAGCGCTACCGCGCCAAGCTGTCCGGGCCGCTGCTGGACCGTATCGACCTGCACCTGACGGTTGCCCGCGAAACGACGGCCTTGAATGCCCCGCCGCAGGACGGCGAGAGGACTGCGCAGGCGGCGGCCAAGGTGGCGCGGGCACGTGAGCGGCAGTTGCGCCGCCAGGGTGTGGCCAACGCCTTTCTCGACCTGCCCGGCCTACGCCAGCACTGCGCCCTGAGCGATATTGATCGCCAGTGGCTGGAAAACGCCTGCGAACGCCTGGGCCTTTCCCTACGAGCCGCGCACCGCGTGCTCAAGGTCGCGCGGACACTGGCCGACCTGGCGGAACAGCAGGCGATCAGCCGCGAGCATCTGGCCGAGGCGCTGCAGTATCGCCCCGCCGCGGGCTGAATCAGCGAAAGCGCTCGACTTCCTGGCGCAACTGAGCGGCAAGGCGATCCAGCTCGAGGGCGGTGTCGGCCAGGTTGGCCACCACTTCGCGCTGCTCGCCATTGGCCTGGGCGATGCTCTGCAGGTTGGCGCTGAGCACGGTCGCAGTGCTGCTCTGCTCGCTGGTGGCGGTGGTGATCGCAGCGAACTGCTCGCCCGCCGCCTCGCTCTGCTCGCTGATCTGCGCCAGTGCAGCCGCCACCTTGGCGTTGCGCTCCAGGCCGTCCTGCATCAGCTGGCGCCCCTGCTCCATGGTGGCGATGGCGCTGCTGGTCTCGCTCTGGATGCTGCCGATCATCGTCGAAATCTCATTGGTCGCCTCGCGAGTACGCCCGGCGAGGTTGCGTACCTCGTCGGCGACCACGGCGAAACCGCGGCCCTGCTCACCGGCACGCGCGGCTTCGATGGCGGCGTTGAGNNCAGCAGGTTGGTCTGATCGGCAATCGAGGTGATCACGCTGACGATGCCGCCGATTTCCTGGGAGCGCTGGCCGAGGCCGTTGATCGCGCTTGAGGTCTGCTCCAGGGCTTCGGCGATCTGCACCAGCGCTTCGGAGGCCTGATCCATCGAAGTGCGCCCGATGCGCGTCTGCTGGGCGTTTTCGCTGGCCAGGCGCTCGGTGCTGCGCATGTTGTCGGCGATGTTCTGCGAGGTGGCGCTGAATTCCTCCACCGCGCCGGCCATGCTGGTGATCTCGCCGGACTGCTGATCGATACCCTGATAGGCATCACGCGACAGCGTCGACATGGCCTGCGAACGGGCGCTGACATCCTGGGCAGCGCTGCGAATACCCGCCACCATGCTCGCCAGCGCTTCGCCCATGCGGTTGAAGCTGCCCGCCAGCTCGCCTATCTCATCGTTGCTGGACTGCGCCATGCGCGCGCCGAGGTGACCGGCGCCGAGCGCCTGCGCCTGCTGCACCAGATCACCCAGCGGGCGCAGTTTGCGCCGCAGCAGCCAGACCACGGCGATCACCCCCAGCAGC